>NZ_JBNYXW010000014.1:0-185092 GCF_051380875.1 Janthinobacterium woesei | reverse complement strand
ACGGAGAGCCGGGCGTCAAGACAATCTGGCTTGGGATGAAAGAGGTCTATGTCGCAGCGAAAACAATGGGGAAATTACGCGACCGAGCTAACGCCAAGAATTGTGTATAACGGCGTGGCTTGAGCCGGGTCGTAAGAAGAGCGTATTTCTGCTCTGAAGTATCTGCTAACGCTGCATCGCGAGATGATGGAGTATCGTCATATGGAACAGGTTCGGCGAATTGACGGACTGTTAGATCCCACTTTTTACCGTCAATTAAATTATAGAAGTGCGTTCCTCCGGATGTCTCTGTGATAAGAATTTCACCGCCGAAATAATCTTGCACGACAAGAGAAGTAATGCTGCAATGATTCTGCGCTGGATTTGATTGTGACCAGGCATCAGTTGGACTTGATGTATCTCCAGACCATACCCGCGAAATCGACCTGTATAGTTCGAGTGGAGTCGCAAACGTCTTCGATGCAAAAATCATCTTACTTTCTTGGCTCATTGTAAAAAGTTCCTATAGTTCGTAGTATAAACTGCCATAGTAAAATTGTTAACAAATACCAAATTGCTTGATCTCGCGACTAGCCGTTCTTGGCCGTTAGCGGGCGTCGCCCCCCGCCTACTGCCCCGCTGGTGGCTGCCACAGCTCGACTTTGTTGCCCTCAGGATCGATCACCCAGCCAAACTGGCCGTATTCGGAGTCGGGCGCCTTGTCCAGCACGTTGCAGCCCTCTTCGCGCAGCACTTGCAGCAAGGCATCGAGGTCGTCGACGCGGTAGTTGATCATGAAGGAGGCTTTGCCGGGGGCGAATTGCTCGTTGTCATTCGCCGCGACGGACCAGATGGTGGTGCCTGCCGTGGGCTTGCCCTCGGCGTCGGTCCAGGTGAAGGCGGCGCCGCCCCACGGTTGCACGTCGAGGCCCAGGTGGCGCTGGTACCAGGCGCGCAACGCGGCCGGGTCTTGCGCCTGGAAGAAGATGCCGCCGATGCCAGTCACTCGTTTCATTTGACGCCTCCGCTACGGGACAGTGCCCGTGTTGTTTGTAAAAAGTAACTTTACTTTAACACCGAGGACCTGGCGTGGCAAACCGGCATGACGCCGATCATCTCAGGCAATGCACTTGAGCAACTAGTCAAAAACGTTATCAAGATGTATAGTTGGTTGCTGACGCGCGGCCATGCGGCGGCGTGCGGAACCTGGAGACTTTCATGCTGCAAATTGCCGCCCCCCTGATACTGCTGGTGTGTATGGTCCAGACAGCCTATGCCCAAGATAATCGGAGCGACACCAGGGCGCTGCCGGAAGCCGGCTTGTGCAAGCCGGTCTGCGTCTCGGCGCGCCAGGATTGCCGGGCGCACGTGACGCAAGCCACCGAAAATGATACCAGCCCGGTCTTGTCGATGAAACAGAGCAGCAACCCCTATGTTGCGGCGAGCAGGGAAACGGGGGCCCAGTCGCAGCAACTGCGCCCGACGGAAGCCCAGGCTTTCCGCGCCCGGCGCGCCGAGCGCTTGCAGGCCTGTGACGTGCAGTATCGCAGCTGCACGCGCGCCTGCGGCTGAACTATTTTCAGCCGACGCGCTTGCCCAGGATGATCAGATCGCGTTCCACGCCATCGAGGTTCGCCACTTTCGGCAGATTCGCCCACGTCTCGAAGCCGAATTTCTTGAACAGGCCCAGGCTGGGGGCGTTGTGGCCGAAGATGAAGCCCAGCACCGTGTGCACGCCCACCGAGGGCGCGTGGGCGATGGCCTCGGTCAGGCCGTAGGCACCGATGCCCTTGCCGCGCGCGGCTGGCGCGATGTAGACGGACAGTTCCGCCGTGCCCGAATAGGCGGGTCGGCCATAAAAGTTCGAGTACGACAACCAGCCCAAGGGCATGGGCGCGACGGAATCGTCGTCGGCCGCCTCGATGATCCACAGGGGACGACGCTCGGGATTATGCTCGTGGAACCAGGCCAGGCGCGACTCGACCGTCACGGGCTCCGTATCGGCCGTCACTTCGCGCGAGGCGATGGTGGTGTTGTAGATGGCGACGATGGCGGGCAGGTCGGCAAGCGTGGCAATGCGGTGGCGGTAGCTCATGTTATGGATGAAGTAGTAGACGTAAATATATGATTTTATTCGCAGCTTGACGCATAATCGAGCAGCATGTCTTCCAGGAACAGCTTGGGCGACAAGGGATGTTCGGCGATGGCGCGGCGTTCATTGGCTGCCTTGATGGCGGCCATCAGGCGGCTCACGTTGATGCGCGCGGCCAATGCTTCCAGCTCGCGCCGGTGGCGCGGATAGTAGCGGATGGTGCCCGAGAGCTTGATTGAAAACAGGTCGTACAGCCAGCGCTGCAGGGACGCCACCAGCGGCGCCAGCGGGGCTTTCTGCAATTTGTCCGCCGCCTTCAGGGCCGCTTCCACGCCGGGGTTGGCCAGCACTTGCAGCAATTGTTCTGTTTCCTCGCGGCCACCCGACTCGGACTGGGCCAGGGCCGCCAGCGGCGCGCCGCCCTGCTCGCGCAGCCAGCTGTCGGCGTCGTTCAAGCCTTGCGCCTTGAGCCAGGTCAAAGCCTGCTCGTGGCTGGGCATGGGCAGGGCGAACTTGCGGCAGCGCGACAAAATCGTCGGCAGCAAGCGGTCGAGGCTATTCGAGGCCAGCAGGAACAACGTGCCCGGCGGCGGCTCTTCCAGCGTTTTCAGCAAGGCGTTCGAAGCGGGCGTGTTGAGCGCCTCGGCCGGGTACAGCACCACCACGCGCAAGCCTTGCCGGTGCGTGGAAATGTTCATGAAGTCGGCCAGGTTGCGGATCTGCTCGATCTTGATGTCTTTCGACGGCGTCTTGGTCTTGGCGCTTTTCTTCGCGCCTTCGCCTTCATCGCCGTCGTCCGCTACCTCGTCTTCCAGCGCTTCCGGCCGCACGCGGCGGTAATCGGGATGGTTGCCCTGGCTAAACCAGCCGCACGAGGCGCAGGCGCCGCAGGCATGGCCGTCGGCGCGCACGTCTTCACACAGCAGCGCTTGCGCGAATTGCTCGATGAAGCTGGCCTTGCCGATGCCTTGCGCGCCATGGAACAAGATGGCGTGCGGCATGCGCGGGCGCAAGGCCTGCAATTGCAGCCACGCGTCTTGCTGCCACGGATAGAGAGGACTATTCATTTTATTCTTTGTAAATCAGCGTGTTGCGGCGCTTTGTTCAAGCAAAGTATCAAGAATTTGCGCCAGCTGCACCTGAATGTCAGCGATGCTTTGCGTGGAATCGATGATGCGGAAGCGTTCAGGGAACTGGGCCGCACGGCGCAGGTACTCGTTACGCGTGGCGGCAAAGAAATCGGCTTGCTCCTGCTCGAACTTGTCCAGCGAACGCGTGGCGTCCAGGCGGGCCCTGGCCACGGCCAGCGGCACGTCGAACAGGAAAGTGATGTCTGGCTGCAAGTGCGGATGCACCCACGCTTCCAGCGCTTCCATCTTGCGCAAGTCCAGGCCCCGTCCGCCGCCCTGGTAGGCGAAGCTGGCATCCGTGAAGCGGTCGGAAATGACCCACTCGCCCCGCTCAAGCGCGGGAGCGATGACTTGCGCGATGTGTTCGCGGCGGCTGGCAAACATCAGCAAGGCTTCCGTTTCCAGGTGCATCTTTTCATGCAGCAGCAGTTCGCGCAGCTTTTCGCCCAGGCTGGTGCCACCCGGTTCGCGCGACGAGACGAGGGCCACGCCGCGCTGCTGCAGATAATCGCCGACAAAGCCGATATGCGTCGACTTGCCCGCGCCATCGATGCCTTCGAAGGTGATGAAACGAGGTAAATATTGTTGTGTCATGAAACTTCTTATTCTGGTGATGATCTTACCGCTGATACTGGTTCACGGCGCGGTTATGGTCGGGCAAATTGGACGAGAACTGGCTGGTGCCATCGCCGCGCGCGACAAAATACAGCGCTTGCGTGCGGGCCGGTGCCAGCGCCGCCGTCAGCGATTGCGCGCCCGGCAAGGCGATCGGCGTAGGCGGCAAGCCGCCGCGCGTGTAGGTATTGTACGGCGTGTCCGCTTCCAGGTCGCGTTTGCGGATCTTGCCCTGGTAACTGTCGCCCATGCCGTAGATCACGGTCGGGTCCGTCTGCAGCAGCATGCCCGTCTTCATGCGGTTGACGAACACGCCGGCGATCATGGCACGCTCGGACTTTTGCCCTGTTTCCTTTTCCACGATGGAGGCCATGATCAGCGCCTCGTAGGGGTTTTTATACGGCAAGGCCGGGTCGCGCTTGAACCACGCCTCGGACAATCGCCCGATCAGTGCCGTATGCGCCTGCTTGAAAATCTGCATTTCGCTGGCGCCCTTGGCGAACAGATACGTGTCCGGGAAGAACAAGCCTTCCGGCAGCATGTATTCGGGGCTGATCTTCGCCATCAGCTCCTTATCGGAGATGCCTACCGTATCGTGCTTGAGGCCGGGATGGTTGGCCATTGCCAGGCGCATCTGCTTGAAGGTCCAGCCTTCGATGATGGTCAGGGACTCTTGCGCGAACTCGCCGCGTGCCAGCTGCGTGATGAGGCGCTGCGGCGTGGTGCCCGGCTTCAATTCGTAGGAACCGGCCTTGATCTTCGAGGTCTTGCCTTCGATGCGCGCCAGTATATTGAACAGGATGGGCACGATGGGCACGCCCGCGTCCGCGATCTGCTGGCCGGCCGCATGCGCGCCACTACCCGGCGCAATCGTAAACGGGATCGCCTCGCCGTCCGTCGTGATGGGCTGCTGCGCCCAGTACACAAACGTACCACCGGCGCCGATAGCCACGATGACTGAACTGACTATAAGTTTTTTAAAAAAAGCCATTGTTCCGATTCTTGTGATGCGGGCATTGGTTGGCAACGCCCGCTTGTTATGATCATTCATTACTGAATGAAGCCCGTGCAAAGTTGCGCTGATGCTGCAATTCTTGGCGCTGCCGACGCGATCTGCGCGACATCACTATAATGAACCCGTAATGATAATGCTTAATCGCTGATCTAATGGAAATTATGAATAACTGGAATCAATTTTTAACTGCGCAAGGCGCCCGCCCCATTCCTCCGGAAGGCGTGCCTGACAGCACCGTCCCCGCCGCCGTCACTCCCATCGCCGATTTTGGCCAGTCCCTGACCCTCGCCCAGCTGCAAGAAGGCTTTGTCGCGGCCATCACGGACCAAGGCTTGATCGGCGTCAACGGCGACGATGCAGCCAGTTTCCTGCACGGCCAGTTGACCAACGATGTCGAGCACCTGGGCCAGGAGCAAGTGCGCCTGGCCGGCTACTGCACGCCGAAGGGCCGCTTGCTTGCCAGTTTTTTGATGTGGCGCAACGCCACCACCATTTATCTGCAATTGCCGCGCAGCATACAGCCAGCCATCCAGAAGCGCTTGCAGATGTTCGTGCTGCGCGCCAAGGCCAAGCTGCACGATGCGTTTGCCGACGAAGCCAACCAGGTCGTGCTGGGCCTGGGCGGGCGGCAAGCCAACGCGGCCCTGTCCGCTTGGTTCCCCACCCTGCCCGCCACGCCGTTCAGCAAAGTCGAGCATGCGCTGGGCACCTTGCTGCGCGTGGCCGATGCATTCGGCGCGCCTCGCTATGAATGGCTGACTTCCGCCGCCACTGCGCGCGACGTGTGGCCACAACTGGTGGAAAGTCTGGCGAAAGGCGGCAACGATGCTTGGCGCCTGTCAGAAATCCATGCGGGCATTCCGCAAATCAATGCCGCCACGCAAGAGCAATTCGTGCCGCAAATGGTCAATTTCGAGCTGCTGGGCGGCGTCAATTTCAAGAAAGGCTGCTATCCGGGCCAGGAAATCGTCGCGCGCAGCCAGTATTTAGGCAAGCTCAAGCGCCGCACCACGCTCGTCAGCATCGCTGATCAATCTGCTGTTGCCGGTGGCGAACTGTTCGCCGTCAACGACCCGGACCAGCCCTGCGGCATGGTCGTCAACGCCGCACCCAACGGTGCTGGCGGCATTGACGCCCTCGTCGAGCTGAAGTTGGGGGCGATCGAACAAGGTTCAAGCGACGCCGGCGCCGTATGCTACGGCTCGGCCCAGGGTGCTAGCGTGCATTTCCTGTCCATGCCCTATGTGCTCGACGCACTCGACCTGTGAGAACGCCATGAAAGATCTGTATATTTATTATCAGGTAAAAGAAGAGCACGCCCAGGCGCTGGAAGCGCGTGTGCGCGCCATGCAAGGCAAGTTGGCAGCCGCCTCCGGCGTGGCGCCGCAGCTCAAGCGCCGTCCGGAAGCGAAGGATGGCTTGCAGACGTGGATGGAAATCTACCCGGTCGTGGGCGAAGGTTTTGCCGAGTTGCTGGCCAGCGCCGCCGATGAAGCCGGTTTACTGGCCTTGACGGCAGGCGCGCGCCATACGGAAGCGTTCATGGATTTGCCTCCATGTGCCTGATCGTTTTTGCCTGGAAAGTCAATCCGCACATCCCGCTGATTGCCGCCGCCAACCGCGACGAATTCTATGAACGCGCCAGCGCTCCCGCCGGCGCCTGGCCCGAGCACCCGCAAGTGTATGCGGGGCGCGACCTGCAGGCGGGCGGCAGCTGGATGGGCATCACCCAGGCCGGCAGCGGCAGTTCGCGCTTTGCCGCCATCACGAATATCCGCAGCCCGCAAGACTGCCACCCGGACGCCCCCTCGCGCGGCGCCCTAGTGGCCGACTACCTGGCCGGCACGATGTCACCGCAGGACTACATCGCGCAAATCCGCCCCGGCAGCGGCGCCTACAACGGTTTTAACCTGGTGCTGGGCGATGCCGATACCCTGATCTGGTTTTCCAACCGCGGCGATGGCGATGCGCGCAATGGCCAGCCTTTGGCGTCCGGCATTTACGGGCTGTCAAACGCCCTGCTCGACGCGCCATGGCCAAAGGTCTTGAAAACCAAAGCCCAGTTCGCCAGCCTGCTGTGCCAGGGCGCCCCGGACGACGCGTATTTCGACATGCTGGCCGACACCACCCGCGCACCGGACTTCCGCCTGCCCGACACGGGCGTGCCACTCGACGTTGAGCGCATGCTCTCGGCCGTCTGCATCGAAACGCCGGGCTACGGCACGCGCACCTCCACCGTGGTGAAACTGTTCCCCGACTCCCCCGGCCAATTGCACGAGCTGGTAATCCAGTAGTTTCCAGCGGGGCCGGCAACGCCTGGCGCCGCTTCATTGCCCCCGCAACTCCCATCACTGTCTCACCAGAATGCGCGCGCGCAAAAAAAGAAAGCGCTTGCGCAAGCGCTTTCTTTTGTTTACGATAGATTCAAACGCGGCAACAAAGCCGTGCATCAAACACATAAAAATAAAAAATACCATCAGGAGACGCCATGGCCACCATGGAAGATGTAGCGCGGGCGGCGGACGTATCGTTGTCGACCGTCTCGCACGTAGTCAACGGCACCCGCAAGGTCAGCCCGAAAACCGTCGCCGCCGTCAACACGGCCATGCAGCAGATAGGCTATGTGCCCAATATGCTGGCACGCGCACTGGCAGGCTCTTCGTCAGGCACCATCGGCGTGGCCATTTCCGCCTTCACTAATCATTACTTCAGCGAAACCGTGCGCGCTATCGAAGCTGCCTGCACGCGCCACGGCTTGATGATGCTGTTTTCCGATACGCATGACGATCCCGACCAGGAATTGAAGGTGGTGCAGAATTTGCACCAGCGCCGTGTCGATGGCATCGTGCTGGCGCCATCGGGCGATCCCCGCAACCGCGCACTCGACTACTTGACCAACAACAAGATCGCCTCCGTGCTGGTCGACCGCATGTCGCCGCAAGCGTTTGACCAGGTAGGTGTGGAAAACATGGAAGCGACGGCCGCACTGGTCAGCCACTTGATCACGGCCCACGGCCACCGCCGCATCGGCTTCATCAGCGGCGCGCCGGGCCTGTCGACTACGGACGAACGCGTCGCCGGCTACCGCCTGGCCTTGCAGCGCGCCAACATTACTTTTGATGCCGACCTGCTGCGCTCGGGCGACTCGAACCTGGAACGCAGCGGCGCGGCCACGCGCGAACTGCTGGCCTTAGCTCCCGGACAGCGCCCAACGGCCATCGTTGCCGGGAATAACCTGATGACGATAGGCACCATGCACGCCTTGCGCGATGCCCTCATTGCGGTACCGCAAGACGTGGCCCTGGCCGGTTTCGATGATTTCGACTGGGCCGATTACTTCAGCCCCCGCCTGACCGTGATGGCGCAGCCGCTCGAAGAGCTGGGCGCCATGGCCGTCGATTTGTTGATCGAACGCATCGCCAACCCTGGCCGCGCCCAGCATGTACAGCGTTTGTCGCCAGTCTTGCGCGTGCGCAACTCCTGCGGTTGCCCCTGAACTTTCAGCTCTCTAGCTTACATATATAAACACCATGCATCCAGCCATTTCCCTCGGCATCGACCTGGGCACTTCCGAACTGAAAACCGTGTTGATGGACCGCCACGGCACGGTGCGCGGCCAGGCATCCGTGCGCATCGCCACCAGCTGCCCGCAAGCGGGCTGGTCCGAACAGGCGCCGCACGACTGGTGGGCCGCCTGCATCCAGGCGCTGGCACAGCTGCGCGCCAGTTGGCCGCAGGAGTTTGAGCAGATCGCCTGCATCGGCCTGTCGGGCCAGATGCATGGCAGCGTGCTGCTCGATAGCGATGATGCCGTCATCCGTCCCGCCATCCTGTGGAACGATGCGCGCGCCGATGCCGAGGCGGCAGCACTGGCCATTGACTTCCCCGCGTATGCCGAGGTAACGGGTAGCCTGCCGATGGCGGGCCTGACGGCGCCGAAACTGCTGTGGCTGCAACAGCATGAGCCGGCCGCCTTTGCCGCCATCGCCTGCGTGCTGTCGCCCAAGGATTATCTGCGATTGCGCTTGACGGGGATCAAGCTGACCGACATATCCGACGCGGCCGGCACCCTGTGGCTGGACATTGCCAGCCGCGCCTGGTTCCCGCCGATGCTGGCCGCCTGCGGTTTGCGCCTTGAGCACATGCCGCCGCTGGCCGAAGGCGATGCGGCCACGGGCACGGTGCTCGCCAGTGTCGCCGACAAACTGGGTTTGCCAGCGAACGTGGTGGTGGCCGGTGGCGGCGGCGACAATCCCGTCTCGGCCGTGGGCATCGGCGCCGTGAATGGCGGCGACAGCTTCATTTCACTGGGCACCAGCGCCGCCATCGTCTCTGTCACCGAGTCGCCCATGGGCAACCCGGCCGGCGGCGTGCACAGCTTTTGCCACGCCCTGCCCGGGCGCTGGTACGCGATGGGTGCGATTTTGTCTGGCGCCAGCTGCTTGCGCTGGGCCACGGGCGTGCTGGGCTTGCCCGATGAGGCAGCCCTGCTGCAAGTGGTGGAAGCGGGCTTGCCACTGGACGCTGCCATCGCCCCATCGGCGCCCTTGTTCCTGCCGTATCTGTCGGGCGAACGCACGCCGCATAACGATCCGCAAGTGCGCGGCGCCTTCTTGCAACTGGGCCACGACAGCAATACGGCGCAGCTCGGTTACGCCGTGCTCGAAGGCGTGGCCTTTGCCTTGCGCGACGCCATGGCCGCCGTCACCTCGACCGGTGCAGTGGTGCCCCACTGCATGCTGGTGGGCGGCGGCGCGCGCAGCCAGTACTGGGCGCAATTGCTGGCCAATGTGCTGGGGCGCGAAATGCGCACCTTGCACAACAGCGAACTGTCGGCCAGCCTGGGCGCGGCCAAGCTGGGCTTTGCCGCCATCGGCGACACCCGCCTGCTGGCGACCGGTTTGCCCGTGAAAAACACCTTTTTCCCCGATGCCGCGCAAAGCGCAGCCTTGAGTATCCGCTACGGTCGATACCGTAGCCTGTTTCCTGCCGTGCAGGCCTTGCACCAACTGAGCGAAGGATAAGTAGCAATGCAACATCAACTGCAACAATTGAAGCAATACAGCACCGTGGTCGCCGACACGGGCGACTTTTTGCAACTGGCGCGCTTCGCGCCGCAAGACGCCACCACCAATCCGTCGCTGATCCTGAAAGCCGTGCTGCAGCCCGATTACGCGCCCTTGCTGGAAAGCACGGTCGCCGCCCACAAGAATGCGTCGCTGGAGGATATCGTCGACCAGGTACTGGTGCGTTTCGGCCTGGAAATCCTGAAAGTCGTGCCGGGCCGCGTGTCGACCGAAGTCGATGCCCGTCTGAGCTTTGACCGCGCCGCCACCGTGACCCGGGCGCGCCGTTTGATCGCCCTGTACGAACAAGCCGGCATTGGCCGCGAGCGCGTGCTGATCAAGATCGCCGCCACCTGGGAAGGCATCCAGGCGGCCCGTGAGCTGGAAAAAGATGGCATTTTTTGCAATCTGACCCTGCTGTTCGCGTTTTGCCAGGCCGTCGCCTGCGCCGAAGCGAAAGTGCGCCTGATTTCGCCGTTTGTGGGCCGCATCTACGACTGGCACAAGAAATCCCTGGGCGCGGCATGGGACGAAACGGCGCGCAGCCTGTCCAACGATCCAGGCGTGCAATCGGTCACGCGCATTTTTAATTACTACAAGCAACATGGCATCGCCACGCAAGTCATGGGCGCCAGTTTCCGCAACGTGGGCCAGATTACGGCCCTGTCCGGCTGCGACTTGCTGACCATCAGCCCCGACTTGCTGGCGAAACTCGAAGCATCGGATGCGCCATTCGAGCGCGCCCTGGGCGTGGACCTTGGCGCGGCGCAGCCAGCCATCACGTATGACGAAGACGAAGCGGCTTTCCGCTACGCGCTGAACGATGACGCCATGGCCACCGAAAAGCTGGCCGAAGGCATACGCGGCTTTGCCGTCGATGCGGGCAAGCTGGACGCCATGATCGCAAGCTTGAAAAATAAATAAGTTTTAGCCGTAGATTCACCCGTCGCACCACTGCTTGTCACAATAAAAACCTTTTGGAGATATTCATGAAAAAAGTCATTACCGCCACCCTGCTGCTGTCCGCCGCCTGCGGCGCCTTTGCTGCCGACAAACCATTGAAAACGATTGGCGTGAGCGTGGGCGACCTGGCCAACCCCTTCTTCGTGGCCATCGGCCGCGGCGCCGAAGAAAGCGCCAAGAAGCTGGGCGGCCCCGGCGTGAAAGTCACCACAGTATCGAGCAAGTACGACTTGAACACCCAAGTGGACCAGATTGAAAACTTCATTGCCAACAAGACCGACATCATCATCCTGAACGCCGTCGATTCCAAGGGCATCGCGCCGGCCATCAAGAAGGCGCGCAATGCGGGCGTGGTCGTGATCGCCGTTGACGTGGGCGCCGTGGGCGCATCGGCCACCGTGATGTCCGACAACACCATGGCCGGCGACGTGTCGTGCGCCTACCTGGCCAAGCAGATCGGCGGCAAGGGCAATGTGGTCATCCTGAACGGCCCGCCGGTCACTTCCGTCATCGACCGCGTCAACGGCTGCAAGAAAACCCTGGCTGCGTTCAAGGATATCAAGATCCTGTCGGACAACCAGAACGCGGGCGGCAGCCGCGACGGCGGCATGACCGTGATGTCGAACCTGCTGACGGCCTATCCGAAGATCGACGCCGTGTTCGCCATCAATGATCCGACCGGCATCGGCGCCGAACTGGCGATCAAGCAAGCCAAGCGTACCGACGTGAAACTGATCACGGCCGTCGATGGCGCGCCCGATGGCCAGAATGCCCTGAAAAACAAGGCAGGCCTGTTTGCCGCCACCTCGGCGCAAAATCCTTACCGCATGGCCACCGACGCGGTGCAAATGGGCTACGACATCATGAACGGCCGTACGCCGAAACAGACCATGGTGCTGCTGCCGACCCCGGCCATTACCAAGGAAAACGTCGCCACCTATACGGGCTGGGTAAAGAACTGATCTGGCTGACCTGAACCACGTGTTGCCCGCCCCGGCCCCGGCCCAAGGGCGGGCGGCAGCTTCACAGCAAGGATATAGCATGAGCGACGATATTATTTTTGAAATGCGCGGCATCGAGAAGCGCTTTGGCGCCACGCGCGCGCTGCGCGGCGTGCACCTGACGGTGCGCAGCGGCGAAATCCATGCCGTGATGGGCGAAAACGGCGCCGGCAAGAGCACCCTGATGAAAATCCTCTCGGGCGTGTACACGCCGGACGCGGGCGAGATCATCCTGGACGGCAAGCCGATCAAGATCCGCAACCCGGGCGAGGCGCGCGCGCTGGGCATCAACCTGATTTACCAGGAATTGAGCGTGGCCAAGAACATGACGGTGGCGCAGAACGTCTTCATGGGCAGCGAGCCGAAAGGCCCGTTCTGGACCGTCAAGGGTGGCGAAATGCGCGCGCGCACGAATGCCATCCTGGCCGACCTCGGTTCGCGCTTTGATGCCGACACCATGGTGTCGACCCTCTCGATTGCCGAGCAGCAGCAGGTGGAAATCGCCCGCGCCCTGGTGCACGAGAGCCGCATCCTGATCATGGACGAGCCCACGGCGGCCCTGTCTGACCGGGAAACAGAACAATTGTTCCGCATCATCGAAGAGCAGCGCGACAAAGGTCTTGCCGTGCTGTACATCAGCCACCGCATGGCCGAAGTGGAGCGCCTGGCGCGCCGCATCACGGTGCTGCGCGACGGCGCCTATGTGGGCGAGCTGGGCAAGGATGAGCTGGATCAAAAGAAAGTCGTGCAAATGATGGTGGGCCGCCCCGCCGACGACTTTTATTCGCACAAGCGGCGTACCTCGCGGGGCGCCGAGCGTTTGCGCGTGGAAAACGTCGGCGGCGGCAAGGTCAAGCCCGCCTCGTTTTCCCTGCATGCGGGCGAAGTGACCGGTCTTGCCGGACTGGTTGGCGCGGGCCGCACGGAACTGGCGCGCCTGATCTTTGGCGCCGACAAGAAACAAACGGGACAAGTGTGGCTCGATGGCCAGCAAGTGCACATCAGGCAGCCGCTGGCAGCCATACGCCACGGCATCGGCTATTTGCCGGAAGACCGCAAGAGCCTGGGCCTGTTCATGCAATTGTCGGCCATGGAAAACATGTCGATGAATATCCTCTCGCAGCACGCCACGGCAGGCGTGGTCAACCGTGGCGCCCTGACGCGCCTCACGCGAGAAGCCATCGCCAACCTGAACGTCAAGGTATCAGGCCCGGAAGGCATCGTGGGCGGCTTGTCTGGCGGCAACCAGCAGAAAGTCTTGCTGGCGCGCTGGCTGGCCATCGCACCGAAAGTGCTGATCCTCGACGAACCGACGCGCGGCGTGGACGTGGGCGCGAAGAGTGAAATCTACAAGATCATCCACCAGCTGGCGGACGCGGGCACGGCCGTGCTGTGCATTTCCAGCGAACTGGCCGAGCTGGTCGGCATCTGCGACCGCGTGATGGTGATGTGCGAAGGACGCCTGACGGGCGAAGTGACGGGCGACGACATCACGCAGGAAAACATCCTCGCCTACGCCACGCAGCAAGAAGCGGCATAAGAATACGCATTAAAATAATACTTCAGGAGATTTCATCATGACAACTAGCACCACCAGCGGCGCCGCGCGCGCCAGCGAACCTTTCAATGCCTCGAACCTGATGCGCCGCCTGGGCATGCTGCCCGTGCTGGTGGTGCTTTACCTGGCCATGTATGGTCTGACCGTGTATTTCTCGGCCGACGGCACCTCGACATTCATGACCAGCAACAACACCATGAATATCTTCCGCCAGGTGTCGATCAACATCGTCTTGGCTTCCGGCATGACCTACGTCATCCTCACCAGCGGCATCGACCTGTCCGTGGGGTCTGTTTTGGCCGTCTCGGCCGTGGCGGGCATGCTGATGTCGCTGTCGGCGCAGTTCGCCGGCTTCTCGATTCCCACCTTTTTGATCGTGGGATTGCTGCTGGGCGCGCTGAACGGCGTGCTGGTGGCCCTGGTTGGCCTCAACCCCTTCGTGGTCACCCTGGGCACAATGACGGCACTGCGCGGCGCTGCCTATCTGTTCGCTGACGGCACCAGCGTGCTGAACACGGAAATCCCAAGCTTCGAATGGATGGGCAATGGTAGCTTCCTGGCCATCCCATGGCTGATCTGGCTGGCGGCGGCCGTGGTCGTGCTGACCTGGTTCATCCTGCGCAAGACCACCCTGGGCCTGCATATCTACGCTGTCGGCGGCAATATCCAAGCGGCGCGTTTGACCGGCATCAAGGTCGGCCTCGTATTGATGTTTGTCTACACCATCAGCGGCCTGTTCGCCGGCTTGGGCGGCGCCATGTCGGCCAGCCGTTTGTATGCGGCCAACGGCAACTGGGGCACGGGCTATGAGCTCGATGCGATTGCGGCCGTGGTACTGGGCGGCACCAGCCTGATGGGCGGCGTCGGTTCCGTCTGGGGCACCGTCATTGGCGCGCTGATCATCGGCGTGATGAACAATGGCTTGACGATCCTGGGGCTGTCGTCGTTCTGGCAGTATGTGGCGAAAGGCGTCGTGATCGTGTTGGCGGTGATCCTGGATAAATGGCGCCAAAGCCACGCGCAGAACTAAGAGTATGTCGCACGGTGTCCAGGTTCCTGGACACCGTGCAGGGCACTCCCCACCTGTATTAATCAGGCAAATTGCAGGCGCATCTCCACATGCGCGATGCCTGCCTCTTCAAACTGCTCCCCCAGCTGCACGAAACCGTGGCGCGCATAGAATGGCGCGGCCACGGTTTGCGCGTTCAGGACCACCGCCAAGTCGCCCCGTTCACGCGCTTTTTCCATCAGCAGCTGCAAGATGGCGCCACCCACGCCCGTGCCACGGCCAGGCAGGCGCACGGCCATGCGGCCAATATGGCCATCAGGCAATAAACGGCCCGTGCCGATGGCATTGCCCGCGCCGTCATAGGCGACTGCGTGCAGGCAGGCGGCATCCATGGCGTCGAGTTCGATCTCGGCGGGAACCTTTTGTTCATCGACAAAGACTTCAAAACGGATGGCGGTGGCGTCGGGACCGAGGGTGGCCCAGTCGCCGAGGCGGATGGTGTGATTGGTCATGGCATAGGCAAGAAAGAGACAGGCCGGTATTGTCGCACGGCCTGCCTCTTCAGAAGGAGAATCAGCCCAGCCGCTTCAAGTCAACTTCACCAGCTGCTTGCCGAAATTGCGCCCTTTTAACAGGCCGATGAAGGCGTCCGGTGCGCTGGCCAGGCCGTCGGCCACGGATTCGCGAAATTTCAGCTTGCCCGTCGCCAGCAGGGTGCCCAGCTCTGTCAAGCCTTGCGGCCAGAATTCCGGCTGTTCCGAGACGATGAAGCCTTGCACGCTCAGCCGGTTGGTGAGGATGAAGCGCGCATTGTCGATCGGCGTCGGCTCGCCGTTGTAGCCGGCGATCCAGCCGCACAGGGCGATGCGGCCAAAGGCGTTGGTGCGCGCCAGGGCCGCATCAAAGATAGCGCCGCCCACGTTTTCAAAGATGGCGTCGATGCCGTCCGGCGTGGCTGCCGCCAGGCCGGCCACCAGTTTGCCCGCCTTGTAGTCGACGCAGGCGTCAAAACCCAGTTCCTTGACGACATACGCGCATTTTTCCGCACCGCCGGCGATGCCGACCACCCGGCAGCCCTTCAATTTCGCCAACTGCCCCACGACGCTGCCCACGGCGCCGCTGGCGGCCGACACCACCACCGTTTCGCCCGCTTTCGGCCGCATGATCTGGTTCAAGCCATACCAGGCTGTCATGCCGGGCATGCCCACGGCGCCCAAGTAGGCCGACGCGGCAATATGCGTGGTATCGACCTTGCGCAGCATGCTGCCATCCGAGACGGCCACTTCGCTCCAGCCCAGGGTGCCGACGACGGTATCGCCGACGGCAAACTTCGGATGCTTCGATTCGAGCACCACGCCCACCGTGCCGCCTATCATGGTCTCGTTCAGCGCTTGCGGCGCCGCATAGCTCTTGCCCTCGCTCATGCGCCCGCGCATGTACGGGTCGAGCGACAGATACTGGTTGCGCACCAGCAACTGGCCATCGCTGATGGCGGGAATGTCGACAGTTTCCAGACGGAAATTATCCGCCTGCACTTCGCCCGTGGGACGCGAGGCGAGGACGATGCGTTGGGAGGTGGACATGGTGCTCCTTGTCTGTTGAAGTTAAATCTCGTAATCCATGCACTGTCTGGCTTCGCGCACGGCGCCAAAGAAGGGCTTGATCTTCACGTGCTCGGGGTGGTTCTGATAGGCATCGAGCACTTCGCGGCTGGCAAATTCGCTGTACAGCACGACGTCGTAGCTCGCTTCCAGGCCGGGCTGGGCCACGGCTGCCTCGAACTTCAAGATGCCGGGCACCAGGTCCGAGCAGGAATCGAGCAAGGCCTTGAGTTTCAATGCATTCGTGGCGCGGTCGGCGCCTTCGGCGTGGTCCAAAAGTTTCCAGAAAACGATGTGCTTGATCATGGCTGCAATGAAAGGTAAGGGAGCCGATACTGTAACCGCTATCGGCCCTCCTTGCAGCACGCTAGATGACTTCGAACAAGCCTGCCGCGCCTTGGCCGCCGCCGATGCACATGGTCACGACCACGTATTTGACGCCACGGCGCTTGCCTTCGATGAGGGCGTGGCCCGTCAGACGGGCGCCCGAGACCCCGTACGGGTGGCCGACGGCAATCGCGCCGCCGTTCACGTTCAGGCGCTCCATGGGAATGCCCAGGGTGTCGGCGCAGTACAGCACTTGCACGGCGAACGCTTCATTGAGTTCCCACAAGCCGATGTCGGCGACCGTCAAACCCGCCTTTTTCAGCAGTTTCGGGATGGCGAAGACGGGGCCGATGCCCATTTCATCGGGCTCGCAGCCGGCCACGGCAAAACCACGGAAGATGCCCAGCGGCTGCAAGCCTTTCGCTTCAGCCACTTTCGCGTTCATGACGATGGCCATCGAGGCGCCATCGGAAAACTGGCTGGCATTGCCGGCGCTGATAACGCCGCCTGGCATGGCCGAACGGATCTTCGCCACGGCGTCATAGGCGGTATCAAAGCGGATGCCTTCATCGGCGGCGATCGTCACTTCACGCGAGACCAGCATGCCGCTGGCCTTGTCGGCCACGCCCATGGTAGTGGTCATCGGCACGATTTCCGCCTCGAACAGGCCGGCTGCCTGGGCGCTTGCTGCGCGCTGCTGGCTTTGCGCGCCGTAGGCGTCCTGGCGTTCGCGCGAAATCTGGTAGCGCTTGGCCACCGTTTCGGCCGTCTGCAGCATGGGCCAGTACAGTTCCGGTTTATTCTGCTGCAGCCATACTTCGCGCAGCATATGCGTGTTCATCTCGTTTTGCACGCAGGAAATCGATTCCACGCCGCCTGCCGCATAGATATCGCCTTCACCGGCGATGATGCGCTGCGCCGCCAGGGCGATGGCCTGCAGGCCGGACGAGCAAAAACGGTTGATGGTCATGCCGGCCGTGGTGACGGGGCAGCCACCGCGCAAGGCGATCTGGCGGGCGATGTTGCTGCCGTCCGCGCCTTCGGGAAAAGCGCAGCCGGCCAGCACGTCTTCCACCTCGCCCGGCTCGATGCGGGCGCGCTCGATGGCGGCCGCCAGCACATGGCCGCCCATGGTGGCGCCATGCGTCATGTTGAACGCGCCCTTCCAGGACTTGGCCAGGCCCGTGCGGGCGGTCGATACGATGACGGCTTCATTCATGCTGTGTCTCCTGTGGAATCATGGGGTGAATTAGGTGAAGAACTGCGTGGAATCAGAATAGCACATTTAAGTACGGTCGTTCGCAAAATTACTCGCCACCTGAATCATGCACAAAAGCCGCGCATTGTAAGCTTGGCGTAAGTTTCAAGCAAGCATGACGTAAGGTTCGGAGAACACACTCGCCTCCAGTTGTTGCAAGAATGGCCTTAAAGACTACGGCAACAGTTCACTATAAATATAGGGAGACAAACCATGGCAACACCATCCGGCTCGGCCGACGTACGGAAAATTTCTACCAAAGGAACGCCGATTACGCCCGAAGAGCGCAAGGTCATCTTTGCGTCATCGCTAGGCACCGTCTTTGAATGGTACGATTTTTACCTGTACGGTTCGCTCGCTTCCATCATCGCCAAGCAATTCTTCATCGGCGACCCCACCACCACTTTCATTTTCGCGCTGCTGGCGTTTGCTGCCGGTTTCATCGTGCGTCCATTCGGCGCGCTGGTCTTCGGCCGCTTGGGCGACATGATCGGGCGCAAGTACACCTTCCTGATCACCATCATCATCATGGGCGGCTCCACCTTCATCGTCGGCCTGCTGCCGGGCCATGCCTCGATCGGCATTGCCGCGCCGATCATCCTCGTCATCCTGCGCATCCTGCAAGGCCTGGCGCTGGGCGGCGAGTACGGCGGCGCAGCCACCTATGTGGCCGAGCATGCGCCTGAAGGCAAGCGCGGCGCATTCACGGCGTGGATACAAACCACGGCCACGCTGGGCTTTTTCCTGTCGCTGATGGTCATCCTGGGCACCCGCCTGGCAACTGGCGAAGCGGCCTTCGAAGCGTGGGGCTGGCGCGTGCCGTTCCTGCTGTCGGTGGTGCTGCTGGGTATTTCCGTCTGGATCCGCATGGCCATGAGTGAATCGCCGGCGTTTGCCAAGATGAAAGCCGAAGGCAAGACCTCGAAAGCGCCGCTGACGGAAGCGTTCGGCAAGTGGAAAAACCTGAAGATCGTCATCCTGGCCCTGATCGGCCTGACAGCCGGCCAGGCAGTCGTCTGGTACACGGGCCAGTTCTACGCCCTGTTCTTCATGATCCAGACCCTGAAAGTGGACCTGGCAACGGCCAACGTGCTCGTTGCCATCGCCCTGTTGCTGGCGACGCCTTTCTTCCTGTTCTTCGGCAGCCTGTCCGACCGCATCGGCCGCAAGTACATCATCCTCGGTGGCTGCCTGATCGCCGCCCTGACCTACTTCCCGATCTTCAACGGCCTGACCCACTTCGCCAATCCGCAACTGGAAGCGGCGCTGAAGAACTCGCCAGTGGTCGTGGTGGCCGATCCCGCCTCCTGCCACTTCCAGTTCAACTTGACCGGTACGAAAAAGTTCCCTTCGTCGTGCGACATTGCTACCAGCTTCCTGTCGAACAGCTCGGTGAACTACACGAAGGAAGATGCACCGGCAGGCAGCGTGGCCAAGGTCCGCATCGGTGCGAAGGAATTCACCTCGTTTAACGCCGTCATGACGGCCGACGGCTTGAACTTCGATGCCGAAAGCAAGGCCCACGAAACGGCGTTCAAGAAAGAAATCGGCGCCGGCGTCAAGGAAGCGGGCTACCCTGCGAAAGCTGATCCAGAGCAAATCAACAAGCCAATGGTCGTCTTGCTGCTGTTCATCCTGGTGCTGTACGTGACCATGGTGTACGGCCCGATCGCCGCCATGCTGGTGGAAATGTTCCCGACCCGCATACGCTACACCTCGATGTCGCTGCCTTACCATATTGGTAACGGCTGGTTTGGCGGCTTGCTGCCGACTACGGCCTTCGCGCTGGTAGCCTTCAAAGGCGACATCTACTATGGCCTGTGGTACCCGATCATCGTTGCGCTGGCCACTGTCGTGATCGGCACACTGTTTGTCAAGGAAACCAAGGACAACAATATCTACGCTGACGATTGATGTAGCGCAACCCCCGGCCACCGCGCCGGGGCCTGCAAAGCAAAACGCCGCTGACTTGTGTCAGCGGCGTTTTTTTTCATGCGGTGGTGAAACGATGGCGGTGGCTCTACTTTTCGCTGACGCCCTTTTTCAGCTTGTCGCGCTGCTGCACATACTCCTGGTAGCTGGTCTGGTTGCGCTTGCGGCAGGCATTACGGTCGTCGAAGTTATTGAGGCTATCGCAATACTCGCCGATCTTGTCCCGGTTCGCGTCATACAGTACCTCGCAGCCGGTAATGGCCAACAAGAAGGGAACGATCAGATATTTCATTGCATTTCTCATGTATAGGGATAGATTGCGCGAAAAAAACACCAGATTGCCCGCTGGATAAGCGAGCGGCTTATCTTAACGCGATCCCGGCGCGAAGTACAAGCGCTCGGTATTACTGAATAGAAAGAATTGAGGGGGAACGGGCCGCAACGGCGTCCGCTGCGTCCATGTCGCCGTTCAACATGGGATGTTGCTGCGCAAACGCCGCCAGGTGCTCGAGCAGCACGCGCACGCGCGCCGGCAGGTGGCGCCGCTGCGTCCATACGGCATACACGTGGCGCGGCAGCGGCATCCAGTCGGGCAGCACGCGCACCAGGCTGCCTCGGGCTACTTCGTCGCGGCATTGCAGCAACGGACACAGCAAGATGCCGATGCCGGCGTCCGCCATCTCCACGGCCAGGCGCATTTCATTGACGCGCAGGCGCGCCTGCGGCGCGATCACCATCTCGGCGCCATCGCCAGGCCGGCGCAAACGCCAGCTGCGCAGCGGTTCGGCCACGATCAGCTCGTGCCGTTCGAGTTCCTGCAAGTCCTGCGGCACGCCGGCGCGCGCCAAATAACCCGGCGCGGCCACCATCACCAGCGCGGCGCTGCCCAGGCGGCGCTGCATCAGCGAGGAATCGTCGAGCGCGCCCACGCGGATGGCCAGGTCGGCGCCGCTGCCCACCAGGTCTTGCAGCAGGTTCGACAGTTCCAGCTCCAGGCGGATGTCCGGATACTGCTGCATGAAGCTGACCCAGGCGGGCGTCAGCAAGCCGCTGGCAAAGTTGACGGGCGCCAGCACGCGGATGGTGCCCGACACGGCCGACAGGCTGGCGTCGAGCTGCTGCGTGGCTTGCCGCAAGGCATGCACGAGCGGCCGGCACTGCTCATAGTATTGCCAGCCTTCGGCCGTCGGCTGCAAGCGGCGCGCACTGCGGTTCAGCAAGCGGTAGCCCAGCTGGCTTTCCAGCTTTTGCAGCCGGCGCGTGACGGTGGCGGCCGGCAAGTCTTCCTTGACGGCGGCCGCGTGCAGGCTGCCCGCCTCCACGATGGCGACAAACAGGGCTAAGTCATCAAGCATGAGTCGTCGAACATGATTTCATTTATGGAATTTGAAATTAAAAATATGCCTCTAGTATAGGTTGTTGCAAGTCGTTACGCTGTCATCTTTCCAACGTATTTGAAAGCCCCCATGTCCGATGCCCTGCGCCTGCGTTTCGTGTTTGCCGTACTGATGTCGCTGGTGATGACCTTGCTGATGAGCGCCTGGGTCACCTGGCTCAATATCGGCGGGCAAACGGACTTCCTGCCGCGCTGGCGCCATGCCTTCCTTGCCGCCTGGCCCGTGGCGTTCTGCGCCGTGATGCTGTTCGCGCCGCGCGTGCAGTCGCTCAGCCGTGGCATCGTGGCCGCGCGCATGTCCAGACGCGCACGCCCGGCATCTGCCTGCCCCGTCTGTGCGCCCGATGCGCAGGCTGGCACGCCAGCATCGGCTGCAAGCTGTTCATGCGCCAGCTGACAGCCGCAGGCTGGCCTTAACCAGCAGTTTGCCGCACACAGTTTCACTCGGTCACTCCAGCGCCTGGAACACCCACAGCCGCCCCGATCCGGGCTATGCTATGGCCGTTCTTGTTCACAGTGGAGTGTCCATGCTCGATCACGTCTCGCTTACCGTTGCCGACCTGGCACGCGCCGAGCGCTTCTACGACGCCATCTTCGCCGCGCTGGGCGTGCCCAAGGTGGGCAGCGACCATGCCAACGCGTGGATCGGTTATGGCCAACGCAGCGATGCGCAGCACTCTGCACTGAGCTATTTTTCCGTGCGCCTGGGGCCGGCGCCGGACGATGCGCCGCGCCGCCACTGTTGCTTCAAGGCAGCATCGCGCACGGCCGTGGACGCCTTCTGGCAAGCGGGACTGGCCAATGGCGGCCTCGACCTGGGCGCGCCCGGCCTGCGCCACTATCACGCCAGCTATTACGCGGCCTTCCTGTTCGATCCTGACGGCAACCGCATCGAAGCTGTCTGCCACACGGTCCATGGCGCATAACTGAACTGGCATTGCCCCGTTTAATAACGTTTCCACTTCAACACGATATGCCTATAATGGGGCAAGCCCCCATGAATCAGCATCCATAAGGACCTCCATGCAGTCTTTCATCGCAGCGCGCCCCGCGCAGGCCATCGCCCTCGGCACTATCGGCATCTTGCTGTCCGCTTGTGCCTCATCCGGCGGCAAGCTGGGCACCACCGCCAGTGCCGCCCTGCCAGAGGCGCACATCGCCTACACCCTGACGGGCCATGGCAAGCTGCCCGTGGTATTCCAGTCGGGCCTGGGCGACGGCAAGGAGGTGTGGGCCGGCGTGCTGCCCGAAGTAGCCAAACAGCACACGGTGCTGGCGTATGACCGCCCCGGCTATGGCGCCAGTCCGAAAACGGCCGCCCCGCGCGACCCGTGCACGGTGGCTGACCAGCAGCATCAATTGCTGGCGCAGACGGGCTTGAAACCGCCGTACGTGCTGGTGGGCCACTCGCTGGGTGGCCTGTACCAATATGTGTATGCGAAGCTGTATCCGCAAGACGTGGCTGGCCTGGTCTTGCTCGATCCCACGCATCCCGATTACTGGCGCCGCATGCAGGCCGACGCACCGGCTTCGGCCATGGCCCAGAAAGCCATGCGCAAGATGATGTTTACGTCCACGGCGACGGCGGAGTTCGATGCCCAGGCGCAATGCCTGCAACGCATCGACCTGCAAAAGCCGTTGCGCGTGCCCACCATGCTACTGGTGCGCGGCAAGTTCGGCATCGACGAGATGGGCGCGTTTGAAAGCGTGGTGCGGGCGCAGGAAATCGACTGGCTGCGCCTGTCCGGCGCGCCCGTGGTCGAGCGCATCGCCGGTGCCGGCCACTACATACAGAAAGACAACCCCGTCATCGTCAACGAGGCGATCAAGATGGTGGCCAGGCAGAAATAGAAAAAAGGGCAGATTTCTCTGCCCCTTTTTCTATTCAACAATCGCACATCAGTTGTTAAAACCCTTGCCTTCTGCGGCCAGCCTGAGCAGCAGCGGCGCCGGCGTCCACGCCTCGCCGTGGCGGCCTTTGGCGTAGCCGGCGATGCTGTCCACCACGTTTGGCAAGCCCACCGTATCGGCATAGAACATGGGGCCGCCACGGAACAGGGGGAAGCCGTAGCCCGTCAGGTAGACCATGTCAATGTCCGAGGCGCGCAGGGCGATGCCCTCTTCCAGGATGCGCGCGCCTTCATTGACCAGCGCATACACCAGGCGTTCGATGATTTCCTTGTCGCTGATCTTGCGCCGCGCCACGCCGATGTCGGAGGAGTGCTGATTGACCATGGCGTTCACCAGCTCCGAGGCATACGCCTTGCGGTCGCCCGCCTTGTAGTCATACCAGCCGGCGCCCGTCTTCTGGCCAAAACGGCCCAGTTCGCACAGCAGGTCGGCCGTCTTCGAATAGGTGACTTCCGGTTTTTCTACAGTGCGGCGCTTGCGGATGGCCCAGCCAATGTCGTTGCCGGCCAGGTCGCCCATGCGGAACGGGCCCATGGCAAAGCCGAATTTCTCGACCGCCTTGTCCACCTGTTCCGGCAAGCAACCTTCTTCCAGCAGGAAACCGGCTTGCCGGCTGTACTGCTCGATCATGCGGTTGCCGATGAAACCGTCGCACACGCCCGACACGACGCCCGTCTTTTTCAGCTTTTTCGACAGCGCCAGCGCCGTCGCCAGCACGTCCTTGGCCGTTTCCTTGCCACGGACGATTTCCAGCAGTTTCATGACGTTCGCCGGGCTGAAAAAGTGTGTGCCGACCACGTCTTGCGGCCGTTTGGTGAAGGCGGCGATCTTGTCGAGGTCCAGCGTCGAGGTGTTCGAGGCAAGGATGGCGCCCGGCTTCATGACTTCATCGAGCTTTTTGAACACGGCTTGCTTCACGCCCAGCTCCTCGAAGACGGCTTCGATGACGATGTCGGCCTGGGCGATATCGTCGTAGGCCAGCGTGCCGGACACCAGCGCGATGCGCTGCTCGGCCTTCTCCTGCGTCAGCTTGCCCTTCTTCACCGTGTTCTCGTAATTCTTGCGGATCGTGGCCAGGCCCTTGTCCAGCGCTTCCTGCTGCGTTTCCAGCAAGATCACGGGGATGCCCGCGTTGGCGAAATTCATGGCGATGCCGCCGCCCATGGTGCCGGCGCCGACAATCGCCGCTTGCCCAATGGCGCGCACGGGCGTGTCAGCCGGCACGTCCGGCACCTTGCTGGCGACGCGCTCGGCAAAAAAGGCGTGGCGCAGGGCTTTCGACTCGGGCGACTGCACCAGTTGCATGAACAGTTCGCGCTCGAACTTCAAGCCATCGTCGAACTTCATCGTCACGGCGGCCGCCACGGCGTCCACGCATTTCAACGGCGCGGGGAACGGGCCGGACATGGCTTTCACGGTATTGCGCGAAAACTGCAAAAACGCTTCGTGGTTCGGATAGTCAACCTTGCGCTCGCGCACTTTCGGCAGCGGGCGCACATTGGCTACCTTCGTCGCAAACGCCACGGCGGCAGCCAGCAAATCGGCGCCGGGGGCGATGACTTCGTCAAACAGGGCCGTACCGGCCAGTTTTTCCGACGTGACGGGCGTGCCCGAGACGATCATGTTGAGCGCCATTTCCAGGCCCAGTACGCGCGGCAGGCGCTGCGTGCCGCCCGCGCCCGGCAAGATGCCCAGTTTGACTTCCGGCAAGGCCATTTGCGCACCCGGCGCGGCCACGCGGTAGTTGCAGCCCAGCGCAAGCTCCAGGCCGCCGCCCATGCACACGCTGTGGATGGCCGCCACCACGGGTTTGCTCGCGCTTTCGACCACGTTGATCAGGGTGTGCAGCGTCGGTTCCGTGAGCGCCTTGGGTGAATTGAATTCCTTGATATCCGCGCCGC
This sequence comes from Janthinobacterium woesei, assembly GCF_051380875.1. Lineage (NCBI taxonomy): Bacteria > Pseudomonadati > Pseudomonadota > Betaproteobacteria > Burkholderiales > Oxalobacteraceae > Janthinobacterium > Janthinobacterium woesei. The sequence continues at coordinate 160,338 of NZ_JBNYXW010000014.1, read as the reverse complement.
CCGAGAACGCCTTGCCGGCGCCCGTGATGACGATGGCTTCGATGGCGGTGTCGGCCAGCGCCTGTCTGATGCCGGCCACGGCGGCCGTGCGGGTCGCCAGGCCCAGGCCATTGACGGGGGGATTGGCAAGGGTAATGACGGCAACGGCGCCGTTCACTTGATATTCAGCACTCATGTCTCTTCCTTATTGGTTTTACTCAACGTATGAGGTGGTTGCAAGGGATGATGCTTCACTATACCGCATAAAAGAACGCTCGTATTATTTTTGTCGCAGCCCGTCCCGCGCCGCCGTTATCCGCCATGCTACAACATCGCCCGCTGGCGCATGGCAGCGTCAGCGATGGTCAATGCCAGCAGCTATCACTTGAATATTCATTTAAATAATAAAATGATAAAAGTAAATACATCGTTTTATTACATGAAAATTGGTTTTATATAGATCGATATAGGGGCTTGCTGGCCATGGAGTGCTGGCCCGTTGCGACACTGTGCATTATTTATTCCTGCCCCTTGTTTTTCGCCAGGCGCTGGAGAATAATAAAAATATTGATTCAAATCAATATTTTGCGTGATTTAATATCAGAGACAGTGCAATTGAAAAAGTTAGCGGCCGTGTGTTGCGCACATTCTCACCAATTATCACCGCGCATATTGCTGCCATCTATTTTTTCATGCTGCCATTAACAGATCAGTCTTATTGTCCCCATTCACTTCGACCCGCACAGAAGGAAATATTATGGATGCAGCCAGCCATGTCAGCCACTCCCAGGATCTGGACTTACAAGCGATAAATACTGCATTGAACCGTGTCCAGGCCGTGATCGAATTTGAACTCGATGGCACCATCCTGCATGCGAACGACAACTTTTTGAACGTGCTGGGCTATACCTTGGCGGACGTACAGGGCAAGCATCATGCCATCTTCTGCGACCCCGACCATGTGAAAACAGAGCAATACCGCCGTTTCTGGACCGAACTGGGACGCGGCGAATTCGACCAGGGCGAATACAAGCGCCTGGCCAAGGATGGACGCGAAGTGTGGATCAATGCGTCCTACAACCCCATCCTCGACGCCGATGGCAAGCCCTATAAAGTCATCAAGTTTGCCACCGACATCACGGCCCTGAAAATGCGCAATGCCGAATACGAGGGCAAGGTCAGCGCCATCGGCAAGGCGCAGGCCGTGGTCGAATTCGACATGCAGGGCAATGTGCTCGACGCGAACGACAATTTCCTGGCCGTCATGGGTTACGACTTGCGCGATATCAAGGGTGAACACCACCGCCTGTTCTGCGAAGCCGACTATGCCAGCAGCGCCGACTACAAGAAGTTCTGGCAAAAGCTTAACCGCGGCGAATTCGACAGCGGCCGCTACAAGCGCCTGGGCAACAATGGCAAGGTGGTGTGGATACAGGCCACCTACAACCCCATTCTCGACCTCAACGGCAAGCCGTATAAAGTGGTCAAGTTCGCCAGCGACGTCACCGAGCAGGTGAACCTGGAAAACAGCATCCAGGCCAAGGCTGCCAATGACAGCCGCAAGGTGAATGCCCTGCTCGAATCGGTGGCGCGCGCCGCGCAAGGCGACTTGACCTGCAATATCGTGCCCGAAGGCGAGGAACCGATTGACCTGCTCGCTGGCGGCATCAGCAAGATGATCGTCGACTTGCGCGGCGTGATCGGCAACGTCGTGACGGCAGCGAACGGCTTTGCCGACGCTTCGCACGCGATTGCCGAGCGCGCCACGGGCGTGGCGGTGGGCACGCAGGCGCTGGGCGCCACGGTGGAAGAAATGAACGCCTCCATCGACGGCCTGACGTTCTCCATCAATTCCATCGCGGAAAACACCTCGCACGCGGACAGCCTGGCCAAAGCCACCCAGCAGGAAGCCGAAGCGGGCGCGCGCGCCGTCGCCAAGTCGATCGAGGCGATGGACTTGATCAACCGCTCGTCGGAAGACATCGGCGAAATCGTCAAGGTGATCAGTGAAATCGCCAACCAGACGAACATGCTGGCCTTCAACGCGGCCATCGAGGCGGCACGCGCAGGCGAACACGGCCTGGGCTTTTCCGTCGTCGCCGACGAGGTGCGCAAGCTGGCCGAGCGTTCCTCCCAGGCCACCAAGGAAATTTCCAAGCTGATCAACGAGTCCGTCAAGCGCGTCTCGACGGGCAGCGAGATTTCGCGCCAGGCCAGCGACGCCTTCGACAAGATCGTCTCGGGCGTGGCGAAAACCACGCTGGCCATCTCGGATATCTCGAAAGCGGCCAACGAGCAGCTGCTGACGGCGCGCGAAGTGTCCACGGCCATCCAGTACATTGCCGAGGAGACAGAAAAGTCGGCCGCCAACTGCGACAGTATCGCCCGCTCCACGGATGGCCTGAACGAGCGCGCGGGCAGCCTGAACCAGACTGTCTCCCGCTTCGTGGTGTAGGCCATGAGCCACGCGGCCAGCCTGACGCCCGAGGTCTTGACGACCTTGATTGCGCTGGTGCGCGAGCACACGGGCATCGCCATGACGGCGCGCAAGAGCGTGTTGCTGGAACGGCGTTTGCAGCCCCGGCTGCAGGCGCTATCCCTGCACACGTATCAGGCCTACCTGGAGCGGGTGGCCAGCGACCGCGAGGAAGTGGCCCATTTCATCGACCTGGTGACCACCAACGACACCCTGTTTTTCCGCACGCCGCAAGTCTGGGACTATTTTCGCGAGCGCTACCTGCCCGCCTGGGCACTGGCCCATCCGGGCGGCTGCCTGAAAGTATGGTCGGCGGCCGCGGCCAGCGGCGAGGAACTGTATTCGATCGCCATGCTGTGCGAGCAATTCAAGCTGCAAGTGCCCGCTTTTCGCTACCAGATCCTGGCCAGCGACATTTCACAGCAAATCCTGGCTGCGGCGCGGGCCGGGCAGTACAGCGGCCGCTCGGTCGAGCGCATCGGCCTGTCGCACCCGGACTTGCTGCGCAAGTATTTCACGCCCTCGCCGTATGGTGTAAAAATCAACGACGAGCTCAGGCAGCACGTCAGCTTTGCCCGGCACAACTTGCTTGATCCTCTGCGCCCGGCCCAGCAGTTCGACATCGTTTTCCTGCGCAATGTGCTGATTTATTTCGATGCCGAGCACCAGGAAACGGTGCTGCGCCAGGCGCGACTGAGCCTGAAGGACGATGGCCGCCTGATCCTGGGCGAATCGGAAACGATCGCCCGCCTGGGCACCGGCTACCAATTCGAGTTTCCCATGATCTATACAGCAGGACCAGCATGAGCTTTATCAACGACACTGGCACGGCATTGCACCGTGTTGGCATGGGACAACTGAGCGTGGGCACGCACGACGAGCAGCTGCAAGCCTTGCTCGGTTCCTGCATCGGCATCGGTTTTATCTGGAAGAAAGGCCATTGCTGCGGCCTGGCCCATTGCCTGCTGCCGGAAGCGCCAGGCATGGAGTCCGGCCTGGGCTCGCCTGGCGCACGCTATGTGAGCCAGGCCGTGCCGTCGCTGCTGCGCCTGATGGGCGCGCGCCAGGCCGATTACGCCGACATCGACGTGGTGCTGGCCGGTGGCGCCAGCATGTTTGGGCCTGATAATGGCCATGGCCGCCTGCAGGTGGGCAGGCAGAACGCGCAGGCGGCACAGAAATACCTCGACCAGTGCGGCTTGCACGTCAGCTTTTGCGCGCTGGGCGGACGCCACGGGCGCCAGTTGCTGATCGACTGCGCCCACCACAGCTATGCCGTCACCGACGTGGTGGCGCAAACCGGCTTGACCCAACGCAAGGAAAGCGCATATGAACATGCATGAAACGACGGGCCTGCAAACCCTGGCAGACGGCGACGCCGTCACGGAACTGTTCGGCTCTTTCCTGCTCGGCAGCGATGAATTTGCCCTGCCCGCCAGCTGCATCCGCGAAGTGGTCAATTATCCGGCGAAGGTCACGGCCCTGCCCCTGTCGCCGGCGTACCTGGAAGGCATGTTCACCTTGCGCGGCAGCGTCATTCCCATCGTCAACCTGGGCCGTTTGTTCCGCGCCGACGCGCCGCGCGCCATGCCCAGCGACAAGATCGCCATCCTCGATTTTCAACAGGTGCTGATCGGCATCGTGTTCCAGGATACGGGCGAGATCTTGCGCGTGCCCGCCAGCGAGCGCAGCGCCCTGCACTACGCGGCCGGCGACGCGCATGCGGTCATCGCCGGTACCATCATGCTCGGGGGCGGCGCGCGCCTGCTGCAAATTCTCGACCCGCAAGCCATGCTGCGCATCGAAAACGTGCCGCACGTGCTGGCCCTGCAAGCCAGCGGCGCCAAGCTCAGCACGGCCCGCTACCACGCGCAAAGCGAGCGGCGCCAGTGCGTCAGCTTCCATGCGGCCGGCGCCACGTTTGCCTTCGAGATGTGCGCCATCCAGGAAATCATCCGCGTGCCGGAGCTGCACAGTTCGATACTGAATAGCGAACTATGCCTGGGGCGCATGCATTTTCGCGGCAGCCAGGTGGCTGTCGTCGATTTCAGCGCCCTGCTGCATGCGGCCGCACCTGGCAAGCAAGCCGCGCCGGAGCAGCGCATCATCGTCGTGCGCCTGGAAGAGTCGACCGTGGGCTTCCTGGTCGACTCCGTCGACAGCATCGTGCATTTCTTCAGTGATGAAGTGCTGCCGATCCCCTTGCTGAGCAAGGCGCGCGCGGCCATGTTTGCCGGCTGCATCAGCAAAGAGGGCCTGGGCGACATCATTTTTCTTGACCACCGGGAAATCCTGTCGCAAGCGGAGATCGTCGAGATGCGCGATGGCCACGCGCGCCTGTTCCCTGCCGACAAGGAAACGGCCGCCGCCACGCAGAAGGCCCGGCGCCGCGTCTACATCACATTCACGGTCGACACGCAGTTTGCCGTGGAAATCGGGCAGGTGCGCGAGATCATCGACTTCGGCGGCGCCATCACCACGCCGCCCGGCATGCCGGCCTGCATGCGCGGCATGCTCAATTTGCGCCAGCAAATGATCAGCATCATCGACTTGCGCCAGCTGTACGCGATGGCGCCCCTGGCAGACGCCAGCGCCGGCAAGATCATGATCGTGGAACGGGGCGAGGAGCGCTACGGCTTCCTCGTCGACCACGTCGATAACATCATGACCATTTCGGACAGCGCGCGCTTTACGGCGCCGCAAATGATACGCACCGGGGCACACGACGACCTGCGCAGCGAAATGGATGAAATGATCGACATCGGCACCGGCGACCAGCGCCAGACCTTATCCGTGTTCCAGTGCGATCATTTGCTGGAAAAGCTGGGGCAGGCGCTGCCGCAAGCGGCGTAGCGCCCGTGCCTACATGCCTACATGCCGGGCAGTTGATGCCCCTTGAACTGCTCCCTTAACTTGTTCTTCTGGATCTTGCCCGTCGCGCCCATGGGCAAGGCGTCGATGAAGAGCACGTCGTCAGGCGTCCACCACTTGGCGATCTTGCCATCGAAGAACTGCAGCAAGGCGTCACGCGTGACCTCCATGCCCGGGCGCAACACCACCACCAGCACGGGCCGCTCATCCCATTTCGGGTGGAACACGCCGATGCAGGCCGCCTGTAGCACAGCCGGGTGCGCCATGGCCAGGTTTTCCAGGTCGATGGTGCCGATCCACTCGCCGCCCGATTTGATCACGTCCTTGCTGCGGTCGGTGATCTGCATGTAGCCGTCAAGGTCGATGGTGGCCACGTCGCCCGTAGGGAACCAGCCATCCTGCAGCACTTCGCCGCCCTCGTTCTTGTAGTACGCGGAAATGATCCACGGCCCTTTCACCAGCAAGTGGCCGTAACTGACGCCATCCCACGGCAACTCCTCGCCATCGTCGTCGACGATCTTCATGTCCACGCCATAAATGGCATGCCCCTGCTTTTGCAGGATCTTGCGCTGCTCGTCCTTCGGCAAGTCGAGGTGCTTGGTCTGCAAGCCGCCCGCCGTGCCCAGCGGCGACATTTCCGTCATGCCCCAGGCGTGGATGACTTCCACGCCAAACTTGTCGATCAGGGTATCCATCATGGCGGGCGGACAGGCGGCGCCGCCGATGACGGTGCGGCGGAAGGTGGAAAATTGCAGATTATTCTGCAAGGCATGGTTCAGCAAGCCCAGCCAGACGGTGGGCACACCGGCCGAGAACGTCACTTTTTCCGCTTCGAATAAATCGTACAGCGACTTGCCGTCCAGCGCGGCGCCGGGAAACACCATGCGCGCGCCGGACAGGGGCACGGAATACGGCAAGCCCCAGGCATTCACGTGGAACATGGGCACCACGGGCAAGACCGTGTCGGATGCGCGCACATTCAGGGCGCTGGGCATGGCCGAGGCGTAGGCATGCAGCACGGTCGAGCGGTGCGAATACAGCGCGCCCTTGGGGTTGCCCGTGGTGCCCGAGGTATAGCACAGGGTGGCGGCCGAATTTTCATCGAACACGGGCCACGCATAGTCGTCCGAATGGCTGGCGATCAAGTCTTCATAGCACAGCAGGTCGGGAATCGTGCTGCTGGTGGGCATGCGGTCGCGCTCGCACATCAGCACGAAGTGGCGCACGAAGGTGCAATCGGCGGCGATTTTTTCCACCATGGGCAGGAAAGTGAGGTCAAACAGCAGCACCTGGTCTTCTGCATGGTTCGAGATGTAGGCGATCTGGTCGGGGAACAGGCGCGGGTTGATGGTGTGCAGGACAAAGCCCGAGCCGGACACGGCATAGTATGCTTCCAGGTGGCGATAGCCATTCCAGGCCAGGGTGGCGACCCGGTCGCCCATGCCCACTTTCAAACCGTGCAAGGCATTGGCCAGGCGCCGCGCACGCTGGTGGCAGTCGCGGTAGGTATAGCGGTGCATATCGCCCTCCACGCGCCGCGAAATGATGTCGCTGCCGCCATAATGACGCGCTGCAAATTCGATAATGCTGGAAATCAGCAGGGGCTGGTTCATCATCTGGCCCATCACTGGGCTCATGGGAAATGCCATCGTGTCTCCTGGAAGTGAATGCTGAACGTTATTGCTAGACTTTATTGCTGGACTTTAAAGATTCCCCCCTAGTTTCGTACGGTCGTGCGGAAATCGTCAACGCATTTCGATATTGCGGCGCAGCACGTCACTTTTGATGCCGTTTCCTGCCGTGCCGGCCCCCGCCACGGCGGCCCTGTTAGGCGAGCGCCCACGCCTGGCTGCCGTGCGGTAAAATCGTGTTTCAGGCTGGCATACACTGCCGGCGCGCATCTCGCGTTGACTAAGCGTATCGACTATTATTGAATGGAACTGCCATCACCGCTCAAACCTTAGCACTGGGCAATGCATTTGCGGCCTTGCCGCCCGCGTTCTACACGCGTTTGATGCCCACGCCCCTGCCCTCGCCCTACTTTGTTGCTGCCAGCGCGCCAGCGGCGGTCCTCATCGGCCTCGATCCGGCGCGCCTGGCCGAGCCTGACTATGTGGAATTATTGAGCGGCAATACCGTCGCCGAGCGCTCCCTGCCCCTGTCGGCCGTGTATTCGGGCCACCAGTTCGGCGTCTGGGCCGGTCAGCTCGGTGACGGCCGCGCCATCTTGCTGGGAGATATTGCGACAGAGCATGGCCCGATGGAGCTGCAACTGAAAGGCGCCGGCGCCACGCCGTACTCGCGCATGGGCGACGGGCGCGCCGTGCTGCGCTCGTCGATCCGCGAATTCCTCTGCTCGGAAGCCATGGCCGCGCTGGGCATTCCCACCTCGCGCGCACTGTCCATCATGGGCTCGCAGCAAGGCATTGTGCGCGAAACGGTGGAAACGGCAGCCGTCGTCACGCGCATGGCGCCCACTTTCGTGCGTTTCGGCTCCTTCGAGCACTGGTTTTACCGCAAGAAGCCGGAAGAGCTGAAAATCCTCGCCGATTACATCATTGACGGCTTCTATCCCCATTTGCGCGCTGCATCCAATCCGTATCAGGCCTTGCTGGCCGAAGTGTGCCTGCGCACGGCCGAGCTGATGGCGCAGTGGCAAGCCGTCGGTTTCATGCATGGCGTGATGAATACGGACAATATGTCCATCCTGGGATTGACCCTCGATTACGGCCCGTTCGGTTTCATGGAAGCGTTCGATGCCGAGCACATCTGCAATCACACGGACCAGCAGGGCCGCTATTCCTATGCCAACCAGCCGCAGGTGGGCCACTGGAACTGCTATGCGCTGGGCCAGGCGTTGCTGCCGCTGATCGGCGAAGTCGCACTGGCGCAAGCGGCGCTGGACAGTTATCAACCGGCGTTTGCCGCGAAGATGAACGCCTTGCTGCGCGCCAAGCTGGGCTTGCGTACGCAGCAGGACGACGACACGCAACTGTTCGACAGCATGTTTGCGCTAATGCAAGCCAATCACGTGGATTTCACGAACTTCTTTCGCGCCCTGGCGACACTGCAAGTGGCGGCGCCGGAGATGGATACCGCCTTGCGCGACCTGTTCATCGACCGCCCGGCGTTCGACGCCTGGGCGAGTACCTACCGCGCGCGCCTGTTGCAAGAGCACAGCGTCGATGCGGAACGCCAGGCGGCCATGAACCGTGTCAACCCGAAATACGTGCTGCGCAACTACCTGGCGCAAGTGGCCATCGAGAAAGCCCAGCAGCACGATTACACGGAAGTGGCGAAATTGCTGGAAATATTGCAAAAGCCATTTGACGAACAGCCCGAACACCAGCACTATGCGGCCCTGCCGCCCGACTGGGCTAGCCACCTTGAAGTAAGCTGCTCATCCTAAGGAGCCATTATGACCACCAGTAAAGTCAAAAAAACCGACGCCGAATGGCGCGCCATGCTCGACTCGATCCAATACGACGTCACGCGCCACGCTGCCACGGAGCGGGCCTTCACGGGCAAGTTCTGGGACCACCATGAACACGGCATCTACACCTGCGTCTGCTGCAACACGCCATTATTCGCCTCGGATACGAAGTTCGATTCGGGCTGCGGCTGGCCCAGCTATTTCCAGGCCCTCGATCCAGCCAACGTGACGGAGATCGTCGACCGCAGCCACGCCATGGTGCGCACGGAAATCGTCTGCGCCGTCTGCGACGCCCACCTGGGCCACGTCTTCCCGGACGGCCCGCCGCCGACCGGATTACGCTATTGCATCAATTCGGCCTCCTTGCGCTTCGATCCGCAGCCGTGATGCCGGGAAATGGCTGCGCCGCGCCGTAGTTACTCCTAAGCCATTCCTAAGATGATTTTAATAAGACCAGTGTAAAGTCTCGCCATGAAATTTCTATTCGACCTATTCCCCCTGATCGCCTTCTTTGCCGCCTTCAAGCTGGGCGGCATGTATGAAGCAGCCACACACGAGTTCGTGCAGCAATACCTGTCCGGCTTTGTCTCGGGCGGCCTGATCAAGGCCGACCAGGCGCCATGGATACTCGCCACTGCGGTCGGCATCGTCGCCACCGCCTGCCAGGTCAGCTATCTGCTGCTGCGCGGGCGCAAGGTAGACGGCATGCTGTGGCTGTCGCTGTTCATCTTTGTCGTGTTTGGCGGCGCCAGCATCTACCTACATGACGATTTCTTCCTGAAATGGAAGCCGACCCTGATCTACTGGCTGTCCGGCCTGGCCCTCTTGATCGCCTATGTAGGCTTCAAGAAAAACCTGATCCGCAAGACCATGGAAGCGCAAGTGCAATTGCCTGATGCCGTATGGAATCAGTTGCTGGCAGCGTGGATCATCTTCTTTGGCGCCATCGGCGCACTGAACCTGTTCGTTGCCTTCGTACTGTACAAGGGCGACATGGCTGCCTGGGTCAGCTTCAAGGCATTTGGCGCGACGGGCATCTTCTTTGCCTTCATCGTCGCGCAAACCCTGTTCCTGTCCAAACATATCAAGGAAGACGCATGATGAATACCGACAATACGGCTGCTCCGGAAACGCGCATGGAGCGCATTCGTTCGCGCCTGGAAACTGCACTTTCCCCAGTGGAATGCGTGTTGGAAGACGACTCGGCACGCCACCGGGGACACGCGGGCGCCGCCTCGGGTGGAGGCCATTACAATCTACGCATTATTTCTAGTCAATTTGAAGGGCTCAGGCTCGTCATGCGCCATCGACTGGTGTATGATTCCGTGCACGATATGATGCATAATGAGATACATGCATTGGCGATTGTTGCATTGGCGCCGTCCGAGGTAGCTTAAGGATGGCGCTTTTGGCGTACACGAATGACTTGGGTACGCTGCACGGCAGCGCCATGGCCGCGTTTTCTTTCCATGCGTTTTTTACGAAACTTTCCCTAACAGGATTTAATAATGACTTTTAAGCCAGCCCGCTTGCTGATTGCACTACTCGCCGTTGTCGCGGTACCTGTTTTTGCGCAAAATGTTGCCGTTGTTAATGGCAAGCCTATCCCATCGTCGCGCGTTGATGCAGTCGTCAAGCAAGTCGTCGCCCAAGGCCAGCAACCGGATTCGCCGCAATTGCGCGAAATGATCAAGAAGGACTTGATCGGCCGTGAAGTGCTGATGCAAGAAGCGGAAAACAAAGGTTTCGGTAAAGATGCAGCCGTCAAGCAGCAAATCGAGAACGCACGCCAGGCTATCGTCATCAACGCCCTGGTCGGCGACTACCTGAAAAAGACCCCCGTCACCGACGCTGAAATCAAGGCTGAATACGACAAGTTCGTGGCACAGTCGGGCGACAAGGAATACCATGTACGCCACATCCTGGTAGCCACCGAAGCCGAAGCGAAAGACATTATCGCCAAGCTGAAAGGCGGCGCCAAGTTTGAAGACCTGGCCAAGCAATCGAAAGATGCCGGTTCGGCCGACAATGGCGGCGACCTGGACTGGGCAGCCCCATCGTCCTTCCCGCCAGTGTTCTCCGACGCCTTCGTGAAACTGCAAAAAGGCCAGATCACGGAAACCCCGGTGCAAACGCCTAACGGTTTCCACGTGATCAAGCTGGACGACACCCGCGCGGCAAAACTGCCGACCCTGGAAGAAGTCAAGCCACAGATCGCTGAAGCGCTGCAGCAAAAGAAACTGCAAGCGTATCAGGAAGAAATGATCAAAAAAGCGAAAGTTCAATAAGAACTGACCTGCCCGGCGCCCTTTTCGGCGCCGGTCGTGTATTCTGCCCCTGAATGCGCTTGTCCACACGCGCGATCTTTTGTATCGAACTTTTGTATATCTATTAGGAATGAACATGATTTTGAAGCCAGCCCGTCTGATCTTAGCCTTGGTCGCCGTTGTAGCAATCCCTGCGTTCGCGCAAAACGTGGCCACCGTCAATGGCAAGGCCATCCCCTCGTCGCGTGTCGACCAGGTCGTCAAGCAAGTCGTCGCCCAGGGCAAGCAAGCCGATTCGCCGCAACTGCGCGAAGCCATCAAGAAAGACCTGATCGGCCGCGAAGTGCTGATCCAGGAAGCCGACAAGCAAGGCTACGGCACGCGCGCGGAAGTCAAGTCGCAGATCGACAATGCCCGTCAAAGCATCATCATCAATGCCCTGCTGGCCGACTACGTCAAGAAAAATCCTGTGAAGGATGCTGAAATCAAGGCTGAGTACGACAAGTTCAAGGCACAAGCCGGCGACAAGGAATACCATGCACGCCACATCCTGGTAGCCACCGAAGCCGAAGCGAAAGACATCATCGCCAAGCTGAAAGGCGGCGCCAAGTTCGAAGAGCTGGCGAAAGTATCGAAAGACGGTTCCGCAGCCAATGGCGGCGACCTCGACTGGGCCAGCCCAGCGTCGTACGTGAAGCCATTCGCCGACGCCATGGTCGCCCTGAAACCAGGCCAGGTCACGCAAACGCCAGTGCAGTCGCAATTCGGCTTCCACGTGATCAAGCTGGAAGAAACCCGCCCAACGAAATTGCCGTCGCTGGAAGAAGTCAAGGGTCAAGTGGCTGAATCGCTGCAACAGAAGAAACTCGCCGCCTACCGCGACGAATTGATGAAAAAAGCAAAAGTCCAGTAATTGGGATTTGTAGCAAGAAGCGCTCCACGGAGCGCTTTTTTTACGCCTGTCGCGGCCGGCTAGGCGGTCACCACGCCCGCCGCCTCAGGCAAAACTGAACCAGGCACGCGCGATGCGGCCGTGCTCAACCTCATATGTCGCCACCAGCTCTTGCGTGCTGCTGCCTGCAGGCGTCACGCTGGTGACGATCTCATGGTCGATCACCAGCTTGCCGCAGGCGATGCGGTTGAGCAGGCGCGCCTGCGGCAAGCTGGCGGCGAAACGGGCTGCGAAACGAGGGCCGATCTGCGCGCCGCCCGTGGCCAGCAAGGTGTCCGGATGCTGGAATTGCTGCGCGTCATCGGCGTAGATGGCTAGCAAGGCGGCCACGTCGTGGGCATTGTAGGCATCCAGCTGGGCCTGGACCACCGCAGTGGGGGAAATGGGTGTATCGTCGGCAAACGCCATGCTAGTAGCTGTTGTGGTCATTGATTGAAAGTTGCTGAGAAGTAGCTGAGAAGTTGCAAAGGGTAACACTGTCACTCTTGTCGCGGCGCAGTTTGCTGCGATAATGGCAAGATACATGACAAGATGCGTCTATCGACATCACCAATCAACGCTGCAGGAGCAAATATCATGAAATGGGACGGCAATCGCGAAAGCGACAATGTGGAAGACCACCGTGGCGAAGGCGGCGGTGGCGGCGGCGGGGGCGGCTTTGGGTTCGGCGGGCGCTCGATCGGCATCGGTACCATCGTCATCGCCCTGGTCGGCTCCTACATCTTTGGCGTCAGCCCCTTGACCTTGCTCAATCTGCTCAGCGGAGGCGGCGGGCAAATCAGCACCCAGCAAAGCCAGGCGCCCGCGCGCCAACCGCCCGAATCGGACGAGATGGCGCGTTTCGTGAGGACCGTGCTGGCCGATACGGAAGACACCTGGAGCGCCCTGTTCAAGGCCGAAGGCGGCACCTACGTGAAACCCAAGCTGGCGCTGTACTCGGGCAGCATTCCGACGGCTTGCGGCACGGGCCAGAGCGCCAGCGGCCCCTTCTATTGCCCCGGCGACCAGAAAGTCTATCTGGACCTCGATTTCTTCAAGCTGATGCAGCAGCGCTTCAAGGTCTCGGGTGAGTTTGCCGAAGCTTACGTGATCGCGCATGAAGTGGGCCACCACGTGCAAAACCTGATGGGCCTGTCCGAAAAGGTGGACAAGGCGCGCCGCACGCAATCGGAGCGGCAAGCCAACGCCATGTCCGTGCGCCTGGAGTTGCAAGCCGACTGCTTTGCCGGCGTATGGGCCTTTCACGCGAACCAGGATCGCAAAATCCTCGAACAAGGCGACGTGGAAGCGGCGCTGAAAGCGGCCACGGCCATCGGCGACGACGCGCTGCAACGACAGGCGCAAGGCCATGTGGTGCCCGATTCGTTTACCCACGGCACTTCGGAACAGCGCGTGCGCTGGTTCAGCAAGGGCATTGAGAGCGGCCAGATTGCCCAGTGCAACACCTTCGAGGCGCGCCAGCTGTAGCGCGGCGCCTGCGCCCGTGCCGCCTGGCTGGCAGCACGGGCAGCATGGACGTGGAAAGACGCCTTACTTCAAGTCGATGCGCCCATACAGGCCATGCGTCTCGGCGTTCGGCCCGGCCGCATAGAACAGCGTATTGACCGGCTGGCTGTTGAGCCCATTGCCGAAGCCGATGCCCCACAAGCCATCGATCACCAGCGGCGCACCGTCAGCCTGTGCCAGCGTGCCAACAGCGGCGCCGGTGGTCGGATCGTAGGCATTGATCTTGCCATCGCCAAAGTTGCCAACCAGAAGCATATTGCTGGCACTGCCAAAATCGGCCGGCGCCAGCGCCATGCCCCATGGCGCATTCAGGGCCCCGCCGCTCACCAGCCGCTTGATCAGGGTGCCGCCGCCGTCATACACATTGACGATGCCCAGTCCGGCTCCCGCCTGTTCATCCTCGCCGCTGGCAGCCCGTTTGGCATAGGCGACATAGATGCGTTCGCCAATTGCCTGGATGCCGAACGGCGCATAGCCGGCCGGCAAGCCGGGATCGTTGAATGCACCGGGCAAGGCCACCCTGGCGAAGCTGGCATCGAAGACGTCGACACGCTGATTGTGGAAATCGGCCGCATACAGGTAGTTGGCACCCGCGTAGCTGCCTATCGCCAGGCCCTTGTAGACGCTGCCGCCGGCGCTGCCATCGAACACCGGCAAGGCGGTGGTCGGGCTGACCGAGGGCGACCAGGCGGAAATGCTGCCACTTTCGCTGGCGAAGATGAAGGGGCTAGCCGCCGTCACGCCATTCTGGCTGAGCTTGAAATCCTGCGTGCCGTTAAAAACGATGCCGGTCGGCCCCGCAGGCGTGTCGACCACCAGCGCTTGCGGCACGCCGTTGCCATCGTATAGCGTGGATTTCGCCGTGCCATTGGCCGCCACCCAGACGAAGCCGCGCGGATTGAAGGCCAGGCCCCAGGCATTGAGCAGCTTGGGATCGGTATGCGCGGCCGGCACCTGGGCCACATCGGACACCAGGCTGGTCGCGGCATAGGCGCTCACGGTGGACGGCGGCTGGCCCTGATCATGGTGATGGCCGCCGCCGCAGGCAAACAGCGCTGCGGCCAGCGCGGCGGCGAGGCCGGCGCACACAATCTGGCTGACGTTGTTCGGTTTCATGGCGTTCCCCTTCGGCATGGTGGGCAGCATTGCGCTGCCTGTTCTCAGGGTATAAGCAAGCCACGTCCGATGTTTGAGGTGCATCAAGTGCAACGACAATAACAATCACCTGGAGCTCAGGGCACGCTGACGTCGAAGCGCTTGCCCAGCTTTTTCAGCTCGCCCGTCTCGATCAGGGTAGTGAGTTCCTGGTCAAACTGCAGGCGCAGCGTGTCGAAGGCGGGCGAACGGGGAAAGGCGAAGTAGCCATTCTGCACTTCGATGACCTTGGGCAGCGGCTTGACTTGGCGGCCATAGCCGAGACGGGCGATGACGGGGTCGGTATTGCGGCGGTTGCTGACGAACACGTCGACATGGTTGTGCACCAGCATCTTCAGCCCATTTTCCACATTATTGGCCACGCTGACCTGCATGCCGGCGCGCGCACTCTCCCATTGCGCACCGTAGGCCCAGCCATTGAGCAACACCACGCGGCGGTTCTTCAGCACCGTGTAATCGCCATCCCAGCTGAAACTGGCATCCTGGCGCGTATAAAAGACGATCTGGTCCTGGTAGAACGGCTTGTCGGAAAACGCCATGCTGGCGATGCGCTCCGGCGTCTTGTAGGGGCCGATCAGGATATCGGCCTGCCCCTGCACCAGCATCGCTTGCGCACGGGCCCACGGCACCATGCGAAAACGCACGGTATTGCCCGTGCGCGCAGCCATCAGGCGCAGCAGTTCTGCACCCAAGCCGCCATACTCGCCACTGTCTTGGTATTCGAACACGCGCTCGAACTGCGCGCCCACGGCGAGCAACTCCCGCGCTTGCGCCTGCAGGGGCAGGGCCAGCACCGGCCACAGCAGTGCCGTGGCCAGCATGCGCCGCCCTGCCCTGTTCATCAGCCGACGATGCGCAAGGAATAATCGGTGGCCCGCACATCCTTGGTCAGGCTACCGATCGAGATGCGGTCCACGCCCGTCTCGGCGATAGTGCGCACGGTATCGAAGTTGATGCCGCCCGACGCTTCGAGCAAGGCGCGGCCGGCCGTCAGGGCCACGGCGCCGCGCATCATGTCGGTGCTGAAGTTATCCAGCAGCACCGACATGGCGCCCGCCTCCAGCGCTTCCTGCAGTTGCGCCAGGTTTTCCACCTCGACTTGCACGGGCACGCCCGCGTCCAGGTTGCGCGCATTTTCCAGGGCCTGGCTGATGCCGCCCGCCGCAGCGATGTGGTTTTCCTTGATCAATATGCCGTCGTACAGGGCCAGGCGCTGGTTCTTGCCGCCGCCCACGCGCACCGCGTATTTCTGTGCCAGGCGTAGCCCAGGTAAGGTTTTGCGCGTATCCAGGATGGAAGCCTTGGTGCCGGCGATCACGTCCACGTAGCGGCGCGTGGCCGTGGCCACGGCAGACAGCAGTTGCAGGAAATTGAGGGCGCTGCGCTCGGCCGTGAGCAAGGCGCGCGCCGGTGCTTGAATGGTGCAGACGACGCTGTCGGCCGTCATCATGTCGCCTTCGGCGTAATGCCATGCAATGTCGATGCTGCGGTCCAGGCTTTTCATGATGCCTTCGAACCACGGCGCGCCGCACAGCACGGCCGCTTCGCGCACGATGACGCGCGCCGTGACGATGTCGTCTGGCGGCACCAGTTCGCCCGTCAGGTCGCACTGGCCCACGTCTTCCATCAAGGCGGCGAGCAAATTGGCTTCAAAGGCACGCGCCAGGGCCGCATCGAAAGGAGCGAAAGAATTAACGAGGGTACTCATGCTGGACCGATTCCTTGGAACAATGTAGTTTCTTTTGCCAGATCTGCACCCGGCTGCAGGCCCGCCTTCCTGGCGGCGGCAAAATCGAGCATGCGCTTGATCGAGCGTACGGCCAGCTGGCCGACGGCGGGATCGACGTGAATTTCGTTATGCATGTTTTCCAACGTCTCTGCCAGGTTCAGCAAGCCGTTCATGGCCATCCACGGGCAATGCGCGCAGCTCTTGCAGGTGGCGCTGTTGCCAGCCGTGGGCGCTTCGATGAAACGCTTGCCCGGTGCGGCCGCGCGCATCTTGTGCAGGATGCCGTTGTCGGTGGCGACGATGAAAGTATCCGTGTCCATGCTTTGCGCTGCCGCAATCATTTGCGAAGTCGAACCGACCATGTCGGCCAGCGCCACCACGTTGGCGGGCGACTCCGGGTGCACCAGCACCTTCGCTTGCGGATACTCTGCCTTGAGCAAATCGAGTTCGATGCCCTTGAATTCGTCGTGCACCAGGCAGCTGCCCTGCCACAGCAGCATGTCGGCGCCCGTTTCCTTCTGGATATACGAACCCAGGTGTTTATCTGGCGCCCACAGGATTTTCTTGCCCTGCGCATGCAGGTGGGCGACGATATCGAGGCCGATGGACGAGGTCACCATCCAGTCGGCGCGTGCCTTGACGGCCGCGCTGGTATTGGCGTACACCACCACGGTGCGGTCCGGATGGGCGTCGCAGAAGGCCGTGAATTCATCGACCGGGCAACCGAGGTCGAGCGAACAGGTCGCGTCGAGGTCGGGCATCAGCACGGTTTTTTCAGGACTGAGGATTTTTGCCGTCTCGCCCATGAAACGCACGCCGGCCACGACCAGGGTCTTGGCCGGATGGTCGCGCCCGAAGCGGGCCATTTCCAGGGAATCGGAGACGCAGCCGCCCGTGGCTTCGGCCAGGTCTTGCAGGTCGGCATCAACGTAGTAGTGGGCGACGAGCACGGCTTCGCGCTCGATCAGCAGGCGCTTGATGCGCGTGATCAGTTCGGCTTTTTCGGCCGGGGAAGGCGTCGCTGGCGTGCGTGCCCAGGCGTGGGCAGTGCAGCTGGCTCCGTCTTGTGGATGTTCATACTCGACGGATTTGATTGCTAAAGTTTGCATGGCTGTGTCAAACAAAAACGGGATAGACCGGCACTATCGCATAGAAGCAAGTTGCGCCGGAACGAAATGACCGCGGCGCTTCGGTTTCAGTGGTGCCAATGGCACCACCCATTTTCCAAACGCCTGACTTTAATCGATACCCTGGCTCTTGAGGTAATCCTCATAATTGCCACGGTAATCGACCACTTCATTTTCCTTGATCTCGATGATGCGGTTGGCCAGCGAGGAAACGAACTCGCGGTCATGCGAGACGAAGATCAAGGTGCCGGCGTATTTCTCCAGCGCAATGTTCAACGATTCGATCGATTCCATGTCCATGTGGTTGGTCGGCTCATCGAGCATCAGCACGTTGTGGCGGCCCAGCATCAGCTTGCCGTACATCATGCGGCCCTTTTCACCACCGGACAGCACCTTGACGGCCTTTTTCACATCATCGCCGCCAAACAGCAAGCGGCCCAGGATGGAACGCACGGCCTGGTCGTCGTCGCCCTCTTTCGTCCACTGGCCGATCCAGTCGGTCAGGTTCGTGTCTTTGGCGAAATCTTCCGTCGGGTCTTGCGGCATGTAGCCCACGTTGGCGTTTTCCGCCCATTTCACGCGGCCCTGGTCGACTTGCAAACCGGTAATATCACCAGCGATGCAGCGCAGCATGGTGGTCTTGCCGGCGCCATTGGCACCGATGATGGCGATACGCTCGCCCGCTTCGACCATGATGGAGAAATTCTTGAACAGCTGGCGGTCGAAACCTTTCGAGATATTGTCCACTTCCACGGCCAGGCGGTGCAACTTCTTCTCGCCATCAAAGCGCACGAACGGATAGGCGCGCGACGATGGCTTGATGTCATCGACCTTGATCTTTTCGATCTGCTTGGCGCGCGACGTCGCCTGGCGGGCCTTGGACTTGTTCGCGGCAAAGCGGCGCACGAATTCCTGCAGCTCGGCCACTTTATCTTTTGCCTTGGCGTTATTGGCCAGTTGCTGGTTGCGCGCCTGGGTCGAGGCGAACATGTATTCGTCGTAGTTGCCCGGATAAATCTTCAGCGTGCCGTAGTCCATGTCGGCCACGTGGGTGCACACCTGGTTCAGGAAGTGGCGATCATGGGAAATGATGATCATGGTGGAGTTGCGCTCATTGAGCACGTCTTCCAGCCAGCGAATCGTGTTGATATCGAGGTTATTCGTCGGTTCGTCGAGCAGCAGGATGTCCGGATTCGAGAACAGCGCCTGCGCCAGCAGCACGCGCAGCTTCCAGCCTGGCGAGACATTGCTCATCGGGCCTTGATGCAGCTCAATGGCGACACCGGCGCCCAGCAGCAGTTCGCCGGCGCGCGATTCGGCCGTGTAGCCGTCGTATTCGGAAACTTTGCCTTCCAGTTCGGCCGCCTGCATGTAGTCGTCGTCGGTCGCTTCCGGGTTCGCGTAGATCGCGTCGCGCTGCTGGATGGCAGCCCACATTTCCGTGTGGCCCATCATGACCACGTCGAGGACGCGCATGTCTTCAAAGGCAAACTGGTCCTGGCGCAGTTTGCCCAGGCGCTCGTTGGTATCGAGCATGACATTGCCGCCCGACGAGTCCAGGTCGCCGCCCAGGATCTTCATGAACGTCGACTTGCCGCAGCCGTTCGCGCCGATCAAACCATAGCGGTTGCCGTCGCCGAACTTGACGGAGATATTCTCAAACAATGGCTTGGCGCCAAACTGCATCGTAATGTTAGCTGTAGAAAGCATTAGTATTAGGTCTTTATCCAGTGAAAACAGGTAGTTAGGTACTTTTCTCCCATTATACAGCACCCACCATCATCCACTCTATAGTGGCGGGGGAAAGACATCTGGAGCAACTGAGGAAAAATACAGGAAGCAATATAATGGCAAGAAAAATGGCAAGCAAATATGATTGCAGCCTTTCCATTGAACAGAGACGCTGCGCTGGCTCCGTTCATCCGTCTTGTCACTTTAATCACTTTACAGGCATCACTTGAAAAAAATCACCGCCGCTGCCTCTGTGGCCGCCATTGCCATCGCCGCCAGCGCCTATGCATCGCCCTACTACGCCTTGCACCAGATCAAGACCGCCCTGGCCGAACGCAATGCCGATGCCCTGGCCACGCACGTGGACTTCCCGGCCCTGCGCAGCAACGTCAAGAGCCAGCTGGAAGCGGCAATGGCCAACAGCATCCAGGCAGCCACCGGCAGCGACAACCCCATCGCCGCGCTGGGCCAGTCGATCGCCAGCGCCATGCTGGGCAAAATGGTCGACGCCATGGTCTCGCCCGCCGGCGTCGTCGCGCTGATCAACAAGAGCGCCATCAGCCCGCAACCGGCAGCGGACGCGGGCGCGCCAGCCGACGGCGCACAGAAAAAAACCGGCTATGCGGCAGGTTACGCCGGCCTGAACAAATTCGTCGTACGCGCCAAGGACGGCGGCGGCAAGGAAGGCGCACTGGTGCTGCAGCGCCACGGCGTGTGGGGCTGGAAACTGAGTGGTATCGAGATTGCACCGGCGGTGGCGGGAAGATAAGACGACCGGTGTGGCGTTTCGCCAGGCGCGGTGCCATCACGCTGCCGAGTCACACCCTTGCTTCGGACCGTCCTCTACGTGAAAGGCCTGGTGAGGGGTCGATCCAGATTTTCATGCGCAAGACGCTGCAGGGCTGCCCGCAGCGGTAGCGGCATGGCGCGGGCACCGCTGGCAGAGGTCCGGCTTACATGCCCAGCGACTTGAGCAGGTCGGAATTGTCGTCGTCGTCCGGCGCGGCAGGTGCTGCTGCGGCGGCGGCCTGGCTGGCCTGGTTGGCGTGCTCGGTCGCCATCAGGGCGTCGGCGTCGTATTCCTTCGAATCGAAGTCGTGCAGCTTGATGAATTCGGTGCGGTCGATGGCCAGTTCCAGGTAGAAAATATTGTTCTTTTCCGTGTAGAACGTCACGCGGCGCATTTCCGGGCGGTCCAGCGGCGTATCGACGCTGAGCATCACTTGTTTGTTCAGCACCAGCATCTTCGGCTGGTTTTGCGTGATATTGGTTTGCAGCTCGCGCCGGACCTTGCCGGTGAAGTCGCCGACGATCTGGTTCATCAGTTCGCCCATGATGTTCGACACTTCGTCCGAGGTGTAGAAGCTGGCCAGCTCCGACTTCGGCATGCCCATGTGCAACATGTAGCGCTCGTAGATTTCCATCGCCGTATCGGCGGCGAAATTGAGCACCACCAGGCCCGTGAAGCCGCCGTCGAACATCACGAAGCAGCCGATGTCCGGTTTCAAGCCGGTCTTGGTGATGCGCTGCACCATGCCGGAGTAATTGACCTTGCTTTGCGTTGCCACGTTGAGCACCCGAACCACCGAGTTGCACAAACTCATCAACAAATCTTCTGTACCGTACACAACTGCCTTTTCTGGATTCATGAACAACCTCTCTTGCTTTTTAAGATGACAGCACAGTTTCCCTGTCCGCCGCGAGCCGCAACACGACGGTTTCGCTCAGCAGCCGGACGACTTCATCTTTGCCTGCCTAATCGTGCCTGGCCGCGCCAGCTTCGTTGCCGCTGGCGTTGGCCGCGTTATTGCTCCGCGGTTATTGCTCCACATTCTTACTTTTTTCTGTAGAGAAATAAGTATCAGATGCGCAGAATACCCAGATGTCACATTTCCGTCCAGCCATACCTGCATTTACTTGATGATCTGTGCGGAAATGCCATACCTGGCCAGGACAGCGGCCTCGCCGCAGGAAAAAGTGACTAAAAATCAAGCGCGCGCAAGACAACGCCGCTGATCAAGCTATCCCGGCTCAGGTAAGCGAATGCGCGTTGCCCGATGCGCAGGCGGTGGGCGTCAAAAATGGCCAGCAAGTCGCCGTCCTGCCCTTGGTTCAGGTGATGCAGTGCAGTCACGGTGATGCGGCACGTCTTTTCCTTCCCGAAGGCGCTCAAATGGAAGGTAATGGCACCTTCGGCCTGGTCGAGCCCGACACTGTCCGTGATGATGTCATAGGGCATGGCAGGGCTCCTCGCTGCGTACGCTGCGCAATTGCCCGGGCCGCCACGTGGGAGCCGCAAGCCCAGGCGCCTGGTGAACGTTCATGCAGCGGATGTTGCCGAAGAGCCAGCATGGCGCGGCAAGTCGATGATGAAGACGCAGCCATGGCCAGGTGCGCTTTCCACGCTTAATGCCCCGCCATTCGCTTCAACGCTGCGCTTGGCGATCGACAGGCCCAATCCCAGCCCCGTCTTGTTGGCGCCGCCTTGGGTGAAGGGCAGAAACATTTCACCTGCGGCCTGCGGTGACAGGCCGCTACCGTCGTCCTCCACTTCGATCCTGATCCGCTCGCCACTGGCATACGCGCGCAGCACCACCGAGCCATTCGGCGCGCCAAACTTGAAGGCATTTTGCAGCAGGTTGCCCACGGCAGACAGCAGCAAATCCTTGTCGGCATTGAGCTGCAACAAGGGCGCGACATCTTCCACGACCAGGATGCAGCGCAACAGCGCCGCTTCCAGGCTTGCCGAATAGCCCAAATCAGCGATGAAATTACTCACAAAAAAAACAGAGCGCTGCAATGTCAAGCCCGCCTCCACCCGCACTTCGGCCAATGAACGGTCGATCAGGGTACGCAAACTGACGAGGCTACGATCGAGCACGGCACCCGTCGCGCCCGACATGCCCATACCGCCCTGCTTGAGCGCAGCGACGGCGAGTCCGGCCGTACCCAGGTGATTGCGCAACTCATGGGCGAGGAAACCGATGCGCACACTGAGTTCGCGTGCCTGTTCGTTGGCGATCAGCACATCGCGCTGCTGGGTAAATTCGGAGACGGCTTCGGCAATGCCATTGTCGAGGCAGCGGTTCAGGGTTCTGAATTCTTCCACGGCGAACGGTACGTCCAGGACCAGGGCAAGATCGCTGACGGCCTGGCACAAGTCGCCATAGTCGTGCACCACCTGGCTGACGGAATAGCCCAGCGCCAGCAACTGTCCACCATGCAAGGTAGCGCTGTCGGCCAGTTCCGATGTGGCCAGTGTACTGCCATCGGCGGGGCCGGAAATAGCCAGGCTTTTCACCATCTGGCCCGCCTCTTCCGCCTTCAGGGTGCGTATCAACTGGTCCAGGAAGATGGGGATGCCTTGCTGCAACTGAGACTCGGTCGGCAAACGCAAGGGCCTCTTGGCGACTTTTTCACGGCACCGGCGCTCAAGCTCAGCGCGATTTTCCGATAGGAATATATGCATCATGACGTTTTACCTGCGATCTTTTATGGGTAGCAACCAGCGCAGCCTAGCGAAATTTCCTGCAAAGTGCTGTCTGTTACCGCACATACAATATGCGCAAACATGCACACGCGTGCTGTGACAGCAGGGATGCCGCCTAAAGTGCGCAACGGTATTACTTTAACCATAGACAATGCGCTCCGCTGGAATTGCTTTAGAGCATTTTCTGGCGCCTGACATTGAATTTTGGCTGGCCACGCGTCCGCATATCCCGAACAAGCAGGAAGCCAAGGCGCTGCGCCAGGCTTGCAATGGCATATAGAAAAGATGCCGGACGAAAGCCATGGCACGATTGACCATCCGGCCGCCTTGAAGGCTTTCCGCGCCGTGGTCAAGCCGCAGGCGCCGGCGAATTAATAAAACATGGACAAACTGTAATCGTGTGTGGGACTCGGCAGGGAAACTGGCTAGTAAAATCGGCAACCCTGTTTCGGCAGCCTTTTTGCCACACCTGAGCCCACATCAATGAACTTTCTACAACTACTCATCCTCTCCATCGTCCAGGGTTTCGCCGAGCTGCTGCCCGTCTCCAGCTCCGCCCACGTCATCATGGCGGAAAAACTGATGGGCCTGGACCCGACGTCCCCCGAGCTGACCATGCTGCTGGTGATGTTGCACACAGGCACAATGTTCGCCGTGATCGTGTACTTCTGGAAATCCTGGCGCGCCACCTATTTCAGTTCAGCCGCCGCCTTTCGCAGCAATGTATTGCTGCTCGTTGCCGCGACGGCCTTGACGGGCATCGTCGGCTTCGGCTTGCTGAAAGGCATTACCCACATCATGAGCAAGGATGCGCCCGGCTTTGAAATCGAGCACCTGTTCGGCAACGCGAAACTGATGGCGGGCGCGCTGGCTGCCGCTGGCGTGCTGATCATCGCATCGTCGCGCCTGAAAGTGCGCGAAGGCGGCACCTTGTCCCTCGGCAAGGCGATGGTGATAGGCGCAGTACAAGGCCTGTGCCTGCCATTCCGCGGCTTTTCCCGCTCCGGCGCCACCATTTCGGCGGGCATCGCCATGGGCGTGCCGCAGCGCCGCGCCGAAGAGTTCAGTTTTGCCTTGGCCGTGGTGCTCACGCCAGCCGTGCTGGTCAAGGAAGGCTGGCGCTTTTACCAGGCCGTCGCCAACGGCAGCCTGGACCACTTACAGCACGGCAACAGCCTGCTGCACTTGATCGGCCCCAGCCTGCTTGGCATGCTGCTGTCGTTCCTGGCTGGCTTGCTGGCCCTGCGCTGGCTGTCGCGCTGGCTGGAGCAGGGGCGCTGGCATTTCTTTGGCGCCTATTGCCTGCTTGCCTCCTTGGTCGTGCTGTGGCTGGGGTAAAATCGCCGGGTTTGTAGTGTCCTGCCATCCCAGCCAAGCTCCACTGAAAGCCAACGATGAATTTCGCCGCCACCGCCGCCCTCTCGCTTGCCATGTCCACCGACGCCTTCGCGGCAGCCGTGGGCAAGGGCGCCGCCCTGCACAAACCAAAATGGCGCGAAGCGCTGCGCACGGGCTTGATCTTCGGCGTCATCGAAGCCACCACGCCCATCATCGGCTGGGCGCTGGGCAGCGTGGCCGCGCCCTACGTGGAAGCGTGGGACCACTGGATCGCCTTCAGCCTGCTGGGCATCATCGGCCTGTTGATGATACGTAATGCCCTTTCCGATGCCGACGAAGAAGAAGCGCCGGCGCAGTCGCACTCGTTCTGGGTGCTGGCCGCAACGGGCCTGGCCACCAGCATCGACGCCATGGTGGTGGGCGCGGGCCTGGCCTTGCTGGGCGCCAATATCGTCGTCACGGCCGCCGCCATCGGCTTTTCCACCTTCGTCATGGTGACCCTGGGCGTGATGCTGGGCCGCGTGCTCGGTGCGGTGGCGGGCCGGCGCGCCGAACTGGTGGGCGGCCTGGTGCTGATCATCATCGGCTGCGTGATTTTATACGAGCATATCGGCCACCCGGCGGGCTAAGGCGCAGGAGCGTGCCTGCCATCATGATAGCCGCAGGGGAGCCTGCCAGGCAGACGCGCACGGTACGCCGAGCGGCGTGGATGGACGCGCGCTTTGTGCTAACGCTTTATGCTACATTAAACGCTCCGCATTCATGTCTCGCTAGGTGCCCATCATGGAAACTCTGGAGCTGCTTTTTGCCTCGCTGGTACGCGACACGGCTGAATCGATCCGCGACCACCACGTCCCATTTGCCATCAAGCACGATGAACGCGCCTATTTCGAATGGATGGATGGGCACCCGATCAATGGGTATATCCAGGAGGCGTATCGCGAGATCGAAGAAACGGCCCAGCAGCTCCGCGCCATTCGCGCTGGGTGATCACGGCTGCCGCAAGCTACTGCGCGGGGCGCTTTGCGGCCGGGGCCGCTCGCTACGCTTGCAGTAGCCGTCGCGACGCTCGTTGGAGCGTAATTGAGAAATTAGGTATTGATGCAGATCAAACATTCTTTTGTTTCAACCGTAACGATCGTCCTGTACCGCGACAATCGGGTCTGGAGGCGGCAAACATGGATCAGCAACAAAAACAGCAGATCAGGGGTTATGAATTTCATGTGACGGGGGCGCTGGAGAAGGATGGGCGCTACCGGGGCATGATTCTAGTGAGCAAGCGCGGCGACACGCAGCAGGTGTATGCCGAGCCCGTGCTGATCGAGACGGCCAGCAGTTTCAAGTCCGTGCATGCGGCCCTGATCGAGGCCTCGGCATACGCCCAGGAACTCATCTATAACGGCGCCATCAAGGCGCTGCTGCTGGCCGACGTCCCCATCGCCGGCAAGCAGGCGCCGCAGCCGCCTGATATGGTTGGCAATTAGAACCACAGCGGCGCGCCAGCCTGTCCGCCAGGGGCACTCGTATACAGGGGCACTACAGGGGCACGCGTATAATCACGCGCTTTCCTGACGAAACCTATGAACGAATGGAACATGTGAATTTGCCGCTGGTCTTCCTGGTCGGTTGCGCGCTGATTGCCTTGCTGGCCAAGAAGAATGGCTACTCGTGGTATCTGTTTTTCTTTGCCATTGCCGTGCCCACACCGCTGTTACTGCTGACCTTGCCACGTGTGCTAGGCGTGGAGATCGCCTCGCTGACCTCCGTACGCCTGGGTGCCGCCCTGCTCTTTCCGCTGGCCGGCCTGCTGCTGGCCTTGCGGCGCAAGCGCTAACGCTGTTTCAGCGTGCCGGTGCCTCCATCGGCCAGGCGCCAGCCGACCGACAGTGCCACTTGCTGCGCTTCTGTTTCATTGCTGCAATCGTCGTAGTCGCAGGTGTCGGCATACGCGCCGCAAGCCTGGTTCTGGCTGACAAAGGAGCCTACCCAGCGGCCATCGCGGCGCTGGCAAGCCGTGGCGCTGATGGTAAAACCTTTATGGATGGTGGGGTTTTCCAAGGACATGTTTCCTCCGATGCAAAAAGCGTCAGGGATCTGACTGACTGACAGTGTACGCCGTGCACCACACGCGGTCTGTACGTTTGACCACACTCAGACAAGGCGCGCGCCACCCCTCGCCCGGCAGACCGATCGGGTATGATTTCGCCATGTGTGGACGATTCGATCAAAATGACACGGCGCGCGTGATGGCGTCGTCTTTCGGCTGGACTGACGCGGTGTTCGACAGCGAGGCCGAGCCGCACCTGAATGTTGCACCCGGCACTTACCGGCCCGTGCTGCATGTCCAGGATGGCGTGCGCAGGGTCGACGACGTATTCTGGGGCTACCGCCCCGCTTGGGCCGCTGCCATGCCCCCGTCACCCGCCTCGGGCAAGAAAAAAATTCCCATCGCCATCAATGCCCGCCTGGAAAAACTTGCCGGCGCCTACTGGAAACCCTTGCTGCGCGCGGGGCGCGGCATCATCTGCGTCGATGGCTGGTATGAATGGACGGTTGAAAAAGGCGCGAAACAACCGTGGCATATCCACCGCAAGGATTGCGCGCCCCTGTTTTTGCTGGCGCTGGCCCAGTTCGGGCCGTACAAGCTCAACCGCGAAGAAGCGGGTTTCGTGCTGGTGACGGCCGACAGCCTGGGGGGCATGGTCGATATCCACGACCGCCGCCCCGTCGCCGTCAGCCAGGAAGATGCCCACCGCTGGCTCGATCCCGCGTTGACGCCCGAGGCGGCGCTGCACCTGGCGCGCACTTGCATGCTCGATACGCAACTGTTCGCCTGGCACGCGGTCGACAATCCGCTGGTGCCCAAGGCGAAAGCAAAACCGCCAGCCGCAGCGCCCAGCCAGGCATCGTTCGACTGGTAAAGAGAGCCAGGACGATCAAGAGGATGAAGGCAGGCGCGCCAGGCGGCGCCACAGCGATTCCATCGGCCCCTGGCGAAAGAGCAGCAGCCAATAGCGGCTGAGCATGACTTGCCCCGCCATGATCAACACGGCCAGTCCCAGCATCTCGGCGGGACGCAGCTTTGCGCCCCAGCCCAAGCCCTGCCCCTGCAGCAGCCAGGTACCGATCAGCGATTGCAGCAGATAATTGCTCAGCGCCATGCGTCCCACGGGCGCCAGCCAGGCGCCAAGCCAGCGCAGCATGAACGGTCCGGCCAGCATCAGCGCCGCCACATAGCCGGCCGCCAGCAAGGGGCCGCCGGCAAACAGGCCCACCTCGAACAATGCTGCATCGAGCACTTTTTGATACGGATCAACGACTTGCCAGGTGATGGCCCATGCTGCCAGCAGGTTCAATGGCAGTCCCACGCCCAGTCCCACGGCGCAGACCCAGCGCCACAGGCGCTGGTGGCGTTGCGGCTGCGTCAACCAGCCGAAGCGCACGCAAAGTATGCCCAGCAGGAATAGCACGATGATGTGCGGCAGCATGACGATGGCGTACAGCAGGGAGAGCAGGAAGTCGTTGGCGCGCAGCGCCGCCACCGCCCACGCACTGCCTTGCGTATAGATGGCGTAACGGGCGGCAAAACTCTGCAGATCGCGCGCGATGTCGGGCGCCCCGCCCTGCTGGCCCACGGGAATCAGCAGGCACAGGAACAGCAAAAAGCCGCCCGCCACCAGCCAGGCGCGGTTGCGCACGCGGCTCAGGCGGGCAGACGCCAGCGGCAGGATCAGCATGCCGCTGATCGCGTACGAGGTCAGCACGTCGCCGCTCCAGATGAGAAAGCCGTGCAGCAGGCCGAACACGAGCAGCCAGCGCAGGCGGCGCCGGTACGCCGCCTGCGCCAGCTCCCAGCTGCCAAGCTGGCGCTTGAGCGAGCGCGTCTGCAGGGCAAAACCGGCGCCAAACAAAAAGGCAAAGATGGGATAGAACTTGAACTGCGCCAGCGCCGCCACAAGGAAAATGGCGAGCTGGTCCAGCGCGGGCGGCTGCGCCGGCAAGGTGCCGTAGCGCAAGGAGATGGTGCCCCAGGCAAAGCCCCAGATATTCACCAGCAAGATACCAAACACGGCGATGCCGCGCAGCACGTCGAGCTGCAGCAATCTGCCGGGTTTGGCGGACACGGCGTTCAGGGCTGCGCCAAGGTGGGGTAGTCGCCCACCTGCAGGGTAAAGCCGGACGCATCCGAGCGCAGCTGCCCCTGGCCGCCAAACGGCAAGGTGACGCGGCGGCGGATATGGCCAAATTCGAGCCCCGTCAGCACGGGCACGGGCAAGCGCTGGCGCACATAGGCCAGCATGGCATCGAAATCGTAGCCCTTGTCCATGGGACTCAATTTATAGCCGGAAAAATCGCCCAGCACCACCGCTTGCTGGCGTTGGACCACGCCCGCGTGCAGCAGTTGCAATAGCATGCGCTCGACCCGGTACGGATGCTCGTTGACGTCTTCCAGGAACAAAATGCCGCCATCGATGTCAGGAAAATACGGCGTGCCCAGCAAATGCACCAGCATGGCCAGGTTGCCGCCCCACAATGCCCCCGCCAGCTCGACCTGCGGATTGCCCTCGGCCACGCCGGTTACCGTGTGCGTTGGGCCCGCCAGGCACGACCACATTTGATCGAGCGTAAATTGTTCTGGCTCGTCGCGAATGAAATCATCGCACATCATGGGGCCGGCGAAACTGGCGCGGCCTGTCTTTGCCATCAGGCCCATGTGGAAGGCCGTGAAGTCGCTATAGCCGACAAACAGCTTGCCGCTGTCGGCCATGGCGGTAAAGTCGATATCGGGCAGGATGCGGCTGATGCCGTAGCTGCCGCGCAAGGCGATGACCACTTGCACGGCCGGGTCGGCAGCTGCCGCGTTGAGCTGCGCCAAGCGGCCAGCATCCGTGCCGCCGAAGCGCTGGAATGTGTGCTCGGGGTCGTAGTAATTGTGGACGGTGGCGCCTTGCGCCTGCAAGCGGGCGATGCCGCGCGCCAGCGCCGCTTCGTCGGGCGCGTTACCGCCCGGCGCAACGATGGCGATGCCAATCTCTGGTGTCTTCAAAATATGCCCGCACGTCAGTAAAGGGGAAGTAAGGGTGGGCGCGCCTAGGCTGGCTGGGAGCGCATCTGGGGCGCCATCTTACCTTGCAGATGCACATCGATCAAGGCGAGCAGGCGCTCGATCAGCTGGGGCGGCATGTCGTGCCCCATGCCTTCGATCACTTCCAGCTGGGCGCCCGGGATCAGCGCCGCCGTATCGATGCCGCAAGCGACAGGAATCAAGGGGTCGGCCGCGCCATGGATCACCAGCGCGGGGCACATGATGCTAGGCAGCAGCGCCGTGCGTTCGCCCGAGGCGGCGATGGCGACCATCTGCCGCGCCACGCCTTCCGGGCAACTGCCCCGCTCCAGCGCCGCTTCGATGCGCTGGTACAGCAGTTTTTCCGAGACGGGATAGGCGGGGCTGCCAATGACGCGCACGGTAGCGGCCATGTGCGCCATCAGTTCGGCGCGGCTGGCATTGCGTTTCGGACGTTGCAGCAAGGCATTGCGCGCCGCCCGCGTCGGGCCGGGCAAGCCGCGCCGGCCGCTGCTCGACATGATGGAGGTCAGGCTGAGCACCTGCTGCGGCGCGCGCGCCGCCATCACTTGCGCAATCATGCCGCCCATCGACACGCCGATCACGTGCGCCTGGGCGATGCGCAAGGCCGTCAGCAGGCCCAGCGCGTCAGCGGCCATGTCATCGATGGTGTAGGAGGTTTTCAGGGGCCAGCCGAGCAGGTTTTTCACATAGGCCAGCGGCAAATACGGCTTGCCTGCCAGCGCCATCTTGCTCGACAGGCCGCTGTCGCGGTTGTCGAAACGCAAGACGCGAAAGCCTTGCTCGACGATCCCTTCGACAAAGTCGGCGGGCCAGGCTATCAATTGCATGCCCAGGCCCATGACCAGCAGCACGCACGGATCATCGGGGTCGCCGTGGCATTCATAAGCTATGTTGAGGCCGTTCGCCATGATGGTTGCCATGATTGCCTCTTTTCCAGGAACCAGCACGCAGGCACGATCGCTGCGGCCTTGAAGTCAGCATACCACTATTGTGATCTTGCCATCACGCCGCGCATAAAAACAATCTGAAGTGTTGCCGCGCCGGTACGCCGGGCGGCAACACTACTGCTTACTTACTTGGCTTTCGGCAGGGAATCGGCCAGGTCGAGCCACGCTTGCGGCTGCGGCTTGCCCCGCTCGCGCACGCCGAAGAAGGACACCACTTGCCTGCCCTCGCTGTCGAAGAACTCGACCGAGGTGACGCCGCCGCGCCTGACGACCCAGCCGCTGCGCAGGGCCGTGTCGCGGATGTGCAAGTTGAAGTCCGGGTCCAGCACATTATAGAAGCCGCCGGCGGCCATGGTTTTCTCGATCGTGCCGCTATAGATCTGCGTCAAGCCGTCGTTGCCCAGGAACACCATGATGGCGACCTTGTTCTTCGCCGCGTTGTCCAGCAAGGTGCGCAGCGCCTCGGGCGTCACGCGCTCGACCATGCCGCTTGGCGCCAGGCGCAAGGCTTGCTCACGCGACAGGTGAAATTCGCGCATGATTTGCGCAAACTGGTGCACGTCCGTCATGTCTTTCCAGGCCAGCTGGAATTGATTGACATCGATCTCGGCATCCGGTTTTTCGGCCGCCTTCGGCGCTGCGGCCAGCACGGCCAGTGCCGCGCTTTGCTGGGGCAGGCGGAACGTTGCCACCAGCTTGTCGTAGACGGCCCCGCCAGCTTCGTTGCGCAGGTAAATCTTGTGCACGGCCGTGCCGTTGGCGTCAAAGAACTGCAGGCTGCGCGTCGGTTTGCCATCGCGGCCGGGCTGGAGCACGGCAAATGCGTATTTCCAGTGTTCAAAGTGGAAACGCAGGTCGATCTGGCCGCCCAGGTAGCCGCCAGCGATATTGCGCTGGCGCGCTTCCTGCTCCGGGTCCTGCTCCTGTCTGGCGTCCGCCGGTTCGGACTTGTCGCCCGCCTGCTTGAATTTGCTGGCCATGCCCGTCGTCTCGATGACGCCGTTTTCATTGCGCGTGATCGCTTGCACCACGCCCAGATCCAGCGCGGCGCGCATGATTTCCCGCGCTTGGTTGCCGTCAGCCTGCAGGCGCGTGACGCCATTGCCGATGTTCGTTGCCAGCAATTGCGCTTCCGACACGCCCAGCGCGCGCGCCGCGTCGCGAATCTGCAGCTTCGGCTGTTCGGTGCGCAAGGTGGCCCAGCGTTGCGCCAAAGTGGCTGGGGCCGCAGTGGCGTTGACAATCAGCAGGCTGCCTACCAGGGATAGAACAAGTTTGGATAACTTCATAGTGTGGCCATTCAATCAAACATGGAAAAAAAAGGCGCGGGCGCGCCTCCCCGGTGAAAATTCAGAAACTCACGCTCACGCTGGCTGCCACATTGCGGCCCGGCTTGGCATAGCGCTCGATTTCGGCGCGGTTGGCAGCCGTGATGCCGCTGGCGAGGCTGCGCGCCGAGGCATAATCCCAGTACTTGCGATCCGTCAAGTTGTACACGCCGACGACGATCCTGGCGTTCTGGTGCACATTCCAGTAAGTCGACAAGTCAAAGATGGTGTACGACGGCACGGTGAAGAGCGTGCCGGCATCGCCGACGAGCAGGTTTTCCGGCGCCTGCCTGGCACCCGCATGCACGGCCGTCAGCGCCAGGCCGAACAGTTGGTTTTCCTGATCGTAGCCAAGTGTCAATGCCGACTTGGCCGGTGCCACCGAGTTTAAGCCACCGCTCTCGCCCGTCTGGATATTGAAGGCACGGCCCTTGGCCACGCCATTGGCCATGTCAACGTGGTAACCCTGCAGGGCTGGCACCCAGGCGCCCAGTTCCACGCGCAGGGCCAGTTCGGCGCCCCAGGTACGGGCATTGCCGATATTTTCCGGACGAAACAAGCCGCGCGTGATGGTCGGATAATTCACCGGGTCATCCTTCTGCAGCACGTAATCGACCATATCCGTATATTGCGTCTGGTACACGGAGGCGTGCAGATTGACGCCCTTGCTGAGATCGCCCTTCAAGCCCAGTTCGTAGGCCTGGCTGGTTTCCTTGCGCAGGCCGGCATTGCCCAGCACGGCATAGCCCTGCCCCGTGCCCGTATAGCTGAAGGAGTCATACGTACCCGTGCGTTCGGCCGCCGTCGGCAGGCGCGTGCCGCGCGTGAAGGTGGCATAGGCATTGATTTGCGGCAGCACTTCCACGGACAGGCTCAGGCTTGGCGTGAAATAGGTGTCGCTCTCTTCGCGCACCTCCTTGGCCGCGCCCGGTACGGCGATGACGTAGGTTTGCAGGTTTTTCGGCGCATTCCTGCGGTAGTCGGCACGCAAGCCTGGCGTCAGCACGGCCTTCTTGCCGGCCAGGTCAAAACTGACGTCGTCGCGCACGTACAGGGCCAGCTTGGTGGTATCCATGTCAGCCATGCGGTTCTTGTTGGTGACCTGATGCTGGCCCGTGGCGATGATGACACGCTCCTCACGCCACGGACGGCGCGTTTTCAGCTGCTCCAGCTGTACGCCGTACAGCAGCGCGTTGTCGGCATTGAGCTGCTTGAACGCTTCCGACGTCAGGCCGATGCTGTCATTCTTGAAGCTGGTGTCGATGGAGCGCTGGGCCGGGCTGCCGAAGGTGTAGCGGCCTTGCGTCTTGTCATCGGTTTTCGCATTCTGCAGATACACTTTCGACGTCAGGCGGTCGAACAGGGTGAAATCTTTCAGTGCCACATCGTGGCCCAGGCTGACGCGCGAGCGCCTGGTGATGGAATCCTGCTGCACGCCGGTCGGATAGTACCTGCTGACCTTGCTGCGCAGATCGCGCTCGTTCTTGCGTTCGAACATGTCGACCGTCAAGTCCAGCTTTTGTTCGCCCGGCAAGGCCCACACCAGCTTGGATAGCAAGGCGTTCGAATGCCAGTCATCCGGATTCGGCGTGGTGGTGCCGCGGCTCTCCGTCTGTTCGCCATCGCGGTGCACGTAGACGGCCAGGCCCTGTAATGTGCCGCCGATCCTGGCGGCGCCCGTCAGGGTATGCGCATTGCTGCGGTCGGCCGTGGCACGGCCATATTTATAGGCAGCGTAACGGTCTTGCCCTTCGCCCAGGTAATCCTCGGGCGACTTGGTGATGAAAGCGACGCCGCCGCCCAGGCCAGGGCTGGCACCGCTGACGGCCGTGCTACCCGAATCGATGCGCACTTCGCGGAAGGTTTCCGGATCAAAATAATCACGGCCCGTACCGAAGGCGTTGAGGGTATTGCCATCCGGTTTCGGCGCGGCATCCGGCAGGGAAATGCCATCGAGTTCCAGGCTGACGCGGTTGCCTTCCAGGCCACGGATGTTGTAGCCCGTGTTGCCCGCGCCATCCCACACGCTGCCGCTGCCCGAAGCCGCCGCTGGCGCGGCAATCAAAGGCAGGTAGCGCACGATGCCGCCCATTTCCGTCACGCCGCGACGCTCCAGGTCTTCGCTGCTGATCACGTTCCTGGTGCCGGCGCGGCGCGCGTAGTCTTGCTTGGCGTTCACGACGATTTCCGGGAAGACTGGCAGCCTGGCCGGTTCCTGGGCCGCCGTGTCCGCGTTGACGGCAGCCGTTTGCGCCTGCGCGGACAGCAAGGGCGCAGCAAACAGGCCCAGCAAGGCGGCGCGCAGCACCAGCTTGTGCCGGCGGGCGGGAATGCGTGGCGATACGGCGGGCGCAGCGGAGCGCTGCAGAAGCACTGTAGTCATGATGATCCGGTAGAAGAGTGAAGGCTGGCTCTTGAACTCGGATCGATAACGATACGCAAGGGAAGTTTGCTGGCGAAAAGAAACATTACTGTAACACGAATCATTCTCATTTGAGAATAACGGAATGACGGCAAGATGTTATTTCACAACAGATATAAAAATGCCAGACGGGACGGCTGGCATGGACCGCCAAGGCGAAGGCTGGGCAAAGGCTGC
The DNA here is from genome assembly GCF_051380875.1 of Janthinobacterium woesei. NCBI lineage: Bacteria > Pseudomonadati > Pseudomonadota > Betaproteobacteria > Burkholderiales > Oxalobacteraceae > Janthinobacterium > Janthinobacterium woesei. Next base: position 126,321 of record NZ_JBNYXW010000014.1, on the reverse strand, counting down.
CCTGCCCGCCTTGACTGGCTTCAGGCGGGGGGATTGGCCAGCTTGCGCGCGTCTGCCTGCGCGCGGCGGCGCTCGGCAAAGAAGCGCTTGAGGAAGGCGCCGCACGCGTCGGCCAGCACGCCACCGGCAACCACCGTCTGGTGGTTCAATGCCGGCTGCTCGAACAGGTTCAGCACGGAACCGCAAGCGCCCGTCTTCGGGTCGCCCGCGCCGTACACCACGCGCGCCAGGCGCGCATGCAGCATGGCGCCCGAGCACATCACGCATGGCTCCAGCGTCACGTACAGTTCGCAGCCGGGCAAGCGATAGTTGCCCAGCTTTTCGGCGGCAGCACGCAAGGCCATCACTTCGGCGTGCGCCGTTGGATCGTGACGGCCGATGGGCTGGTTGTAACCCACGGCAATGACTACACCATCCTTGACAACGACGGCGCCCACGGGCACTTCGCCCAGATTCCACGCGTGCTGGGCCTGCTCCAAGGCCAGCTGCATGTAGCGCTCGTCAGCCGCATGCACGGCAGGCACGGCGCTGTCCGGCGTTTCAGTCATCGGTCACTTCTGCCCAGCAGTTTGGCGTTTCGTGCAGCACCAGCTTGTGCAGGTGCAGCCCCGTGCCGAAATGGTCGGTAAACGCCGCTTTCAGGATCTCGAAGGCGATGCGGGCCAGGTTTTCCACCGTCGGGATGCGGTCGATGACGACGGTTTTATGGTCCGGCAGGCTGGCCAGGAAGTCGCGCACGGCCGCGTCTTTCTCGTAGACGAGGAAAGCGTGGTCCCAGACATCGACCAGGTGCTGCTTGGCCAGGGTCTTCACGTCGGAAAAATCCATGATCATGCCATTGTCGGAATTGCCTTCCGCTTCGATGACCTTGCCCACCAGGGTAATTTCCACCGTGTAGCGATGGCCGTGCAGGTTGCGGCACTGGCTTTTGTGGTCGGGAATGCGGTGGCCCGCGTCGAATTCAAGCTTGCGTGTGATAGTCAGCATGTTATTGTGAATATTACCTAATTAAGGAATTTGCAGGAGTTTATGGGTTTGCAGGCTCAGCTTCCACTTCGGCATGCTTTTGCATGTCTCGATGGCCAGCTTCAGGTTCTGCGCGGCCAGCGGGCCGTCCATCGCCTGCACGAAGAAGTTTTCGAAATCGAGTTGTTCGTAGGCGGCCAGGTCTTGCTGGAACTGGGGAATGACCACCTTGATTTCATTGCCCTTGTGCACCACCAAGGTAGAGCCCATCTTCGGGCTGACACAGATCCAGTCCACGCCTGGCGGCACGGGCAAGGTGCCATTGGTTTCGATGGCGATGGTAAAGCCAACCGCGTGCATGGCCTCGATGAGGGCCGTGTCCAGTTGCAGCAGCGGCTCGCCGCCCGTAAATACCACGTATTTGCTGGGCGCGTAGGTGGCCGGCCACAGGCTGTCGATCAGCGCGGCCAGTTCCCGCGGCGTCTTGAACTTGCCGCCCAGTTCGCCATCGGTGCCGACGAAATCCGTGTCGCAGAACTGGCACACGGCCGTGGCGCGGTCGCTTTCACGGCCCGTCCACAGATTGCAGCCGGAAAAGCGGCAAAACACGGCCGGACGGCCTGCATGCGCACCTTCGCCTTGCAGGGTGTAAAAAATCTCTTTGATGCTATAAGTCACAGTATTTCCTCAGAGCTGGCCAGCGCCACCGCGTATGGCGGGCGCATCGATGCGGACGCACACGGCGCATAAGGCAACGCCGGGACCGCAAAAGCCGATTGACAACCCTCTATTATATGCCGCCGCGCCACTTCCCGTGCAAAATGCCGCGCCTGGCCCCCACCTGTTCCCATCGCGCGCCTGGCAGAAAGTGACAGTTGCGCAACAGCATCACGCTATCCGCTCAGCTTTTGCGTTTAGACAATATAAATACTTTCAAGCTAATATATTTTCAGTACAGACATTGCCTGTTGGAAAATATTTTGGGGAGCAAGGAGATCATGCAAAGCACCACACGGCTGCCGCTAAGCCTGGCAATTCTGACTTGCCTCGGTGCTTGCGCCGCCATTTCCCTGCATGCCGGTTATGCCGCTGAACCGCTGGGCCCGGTCGGCATGCCATGCGACCTGGTGGCGGCCTGCTCCGTCCTGCTGGGTACGCTGGCCCTGCTGCTGCTGTGGCGCGAGCACGGCCTGGCACATCGCCTGCACGTGCAAGAGCAGCTGCGCGCGCACGCCGAACAAGGGCACCTGGCCGGCGAGCAGCACAAGGCGCGCCTGCAGGAACGCCTGCGCATCGGGCGCGACATCCACGACGACCTGGGGCAGCATCTGCTGACCCTGAAGATCGACCTGTCGATGCTGCAGACCAGCTCGTCCGGTACGGCGCCCCTGCTGGCACAGAAACTGGCCTTGATCGTGCGCAATGTGGACCTCAGCATCGCGGCGCTGCGCTGCGTCATCCACGACCTGCGCCCGCCCGCCCTCGACGCCGGCCTGCAGGCGGCATGCGACGCCTTGCTGGCGGACTTTAGCCGCAGCACCGGCACCGCCTGCGGTTGCCACTACCGGCTCGACGCCGCTGCTGGCGGCGCGCACGGCGCCCTGCTGTACCACGTGCTGCAAGAAGCGCTGGCGAACATCGCCCGCCATGCGCACGCCACGCGCGTTCAGCTGCACCTGCAACAGAGCGGCGCCACGCTCGAATGCAGCATCAGTGACGACGGCATCGGCCTGGCCGGCTCGCCGCCGCGCCTCGGCTGCGGCTTGTCCGGCATGCATGAGCGCGTGGCAGCGGCCGGCGGCAGCCTGCACATCGACAGCCACAGCGGCGCCGGCACCACCTTGCGCGTACGCCTGCCCTTGCCTGAGCATCGCTGAAATATTACTCAATAGCCAGCGCGCAGGCGCCACCTGCGTCACCGTCACCGTCAGCATTGGCGCCGCCACTGCCCTGCCTGGAACGGGCACGCAACTGGGGCAATTGATCCATACGGCCGACTGTGCGCTGTACCGCGCCAAGCACCTGCGCCGCAACCGCATCAGCCTGCCGGAAAAGACGCTGACGCGAAGAACTGCGCAGCGACGACAAGGCGCGCCATACGGCGGCCGCCTGCGCGCATTTCACCTCTTCGTTCCGGCAATTGCTTGCCGATCTCAAAAGCTATCCCGACAGCGGCGCGCCTATCGAGGCGGCCCGCAAAGTCGGCATGGATGTGCGGCAACGCCTGTGCGAAGAGATCCGCGCCGTGTATCACCATGACAAAGCGCACGACATCGACATCGTGTATATCCGCATGTTCCTGCCGACCCGGCGCGACTTCCTCAGCCACCTGACTGCACGCATCCTGCGGCCCGATTTCTAAATCGCCAGATTCACTGTACCGGCGTGCCCCCCTATGCACGGCGGCGCGAATATTCTATGCTGCGGCGTTGCACTTTCCACATTCCCAAAAAAAGAAGGAGCCTTCGTGTCAAGAATCATGCCCACATTACTACCCGCTTTCGCCCTGGCCCTGTCGGCCATGGCCTCGTCCAGCCTGGCCCAGCAAACGGCCAGCACCGTGCCGGCCAAGCCAGCCGTCGCCAACAGCGCCGCCGCCAGCAAGGCTGACCTGCTGCCGTTCAAGGCGACGGAAAAAACCCTGGCCAATGGCTTGAAAATCATCATCGTGCCGACGGGTTTCCCGAATATCGTCTCGCTGCAGATTCCCGTGCAGACGGGTTCGCGCAATGAAGTCGAGCCGGGCAAGTCCGGTTTCGCGCATTTCTTCGAGCACATGATGTTCCGTGGCACCAAGGCCTATCCGCCCGAGAAATACCAGACAGTCATCACCAAGGCTGGCGCGCGCCAGAATGCCTACACCAGCGACGATTTGACCAATTACCACACCACGTTCGCCAAGGATGACCTGGAAACCGTGCTGAAGGTGGAAGCAGACCGCTTCCAGCACCTGGACTATGCGCAAGATGCGTTCAAGACCGAATCGCGGGCGGTGCTGGGCGAATACAACAAGAACAGCGCCAATCCCGTCTCGAAACTGTTCGAAGTGATGCGCGACAGCGCCTATACCACGCATACCTACAAGCATACGACGATGGGCTTCATCCAGGACATCGAAGACATGCCGAACCAGTACGCGTATTCAAAGATCTTCTTTGACCGCTGGTACCGTCCGGAACGCACTACCATCATCATCGCCGGCGACGTCGAACCGCAAAAAGCCATCGCGCTGGTGGAGAAATACTGGAGTGGCTGGCAGCGCGGCAAGCAGCAGGCGGCCGTGCCGGTGGAACCCGCACCACACGGCCCCGTCTACCAGCACGTGGCCTGGCCCACGCCGACCCTGCCATGGGTGGCCGTTGGCTTCCATGCGCCCGCCTTTTCCGTGAAGGACAAGGACCAGGCGGCGCTGGCCACCTTGCTGTCGCTGTCGTTCGGCCGCACTTCACCGCTGTACAAGCGCCTGGTGCAAAACGAGCAAAAGGTCGATCAATTGTTTGACATGACGCCGGACCGGGTCGACCCGACCCTGGCCGTGATCGGCGCGCGCGTGAAAAACATCGACGACGCCGTGTATGTGCGCGATGCCATCCTGAAAACCGTGGCGCAACTGCGCGACACGCCCGTCAGCGACAAGGACCTGGCGGACGCCAAGTCGGCGGAAAAATACGGCCTGATCCGCTCGCTGGACAACACCGAGCAAATCGCCGGCACCCTGGCCTCGTTCGTGCATTTCGACCGCTCGTACGCCACCATCAACCAGTATTACCGCCTGATCGACACGCTCACGCCGGCCGACCTGCAAGCGGCAGCGCGCAAATACCTGACGGACGCGGGCATGGTGGTGACCACCCTGTCGCACCAGGCCATGCCTGAAGCGATTGCAAGCACGCCGAAGCTGGCCAGCCTGCTGCCGGCTGCCTCGACGGCAAAGTTCGACGTGCTGGTGCAAAAATCTGCGCTGCCGCAAATCCGCTACAAGCTGCTGTTTACCGCCGGCTCCGCGCAAGATCCGCAAGGCAAGGAAGGCCTGGCCGCGCTGACGGCCGCTATGGTGGCGTCGGGCGGCTCTTCCGAGCGCAAGATCGATGAAGTCAACCAGGCCCTGTTCCCGCTCGCTGGTAGTTTCAGCCAGCAGACGGACAAGGAAATGACCACCTTTACCGGCTCCATCCACAAGGATAACTGGGGCCAGTTCAACGCCATCGCCCTGCCGCTGCTGCTTTCGCCCGGTTTTCGCGAAGACGATTTCCGCCGCCTGAAGGATGCGCAAAAGAACGCGCTGCTGCTGGACCTGAAGGACAATAACGAAGAAGAGTTCGCCAAGGAGCGCCTGCAGACGAATGTGTATGCGGGCACGCCCTACGGCCACCCTGTGCTGGGTACGGTGGCCGGCATCGACGCCATCACGCTTGACGACGTGAAACAGTTCTGGAAGAGCGCGTACGCGCAAGGCGCCGTCAAGGTGGGTATTTCCGGCGACGTCAGCGACGCCATGACGGCCTCGCTGACGCAGGCGCTGGCCGCATTGCCGGCCGGCACCGGCTTGCCGGCCACGCTCAAGCCCGTGGGCCGCAAGGCGAAGGGCCTGGAAGTGGAAATCATCGAGAAAAACACGCGCGCCACCGCCATCTCGTTTGGCTTGCCGCTCGACGTGACGCGCACGCACCCGGACTTCCCCGCCCTGTGGCTGGCGAAAACCTGGCTCGGCGAGCACCGTGCCTCGAATTCCTACCTGTACCAGCGCATCCGCGAAATTCGCGGCATGAACTATGGCGATTACGCCTACATCGAGGCGTTTCCGCGCGGCATGTACCAGTTCTTCCCGAACCCGAACCTGGGCCGCAAGGCGCAGCTGTTCGAGATCTGGATACGCCCCGTGGCACCGGAAAACGCCCATTTCGCCCTGCGCGTGGCCCTGACGGAACTGGGCAAGCTGGTCGACAATGGCCTGACGCAGGACGATTTCGCCACCACGCGCGACTACCTGATGAAAAACGTCTTCGTGATGACCTCGACGCAAGACCAGCAACTCGGTTACGCGCTCGATTCGCAATGGTATGGCACGCCCGAGTTCACCAAGCTGATGCGTGACGGCTTGTCGAAACTGACGCTGGCGGACGTCAACCGCGCCATCAAGCAGCATTTGTCGGCAAAGAACCTGTCTGTGGTGATCGTCGCCAAGGATGCGTCCGGCCTGAAGGAAAAGCTGGTCAGCGATGCTTTCTCGCCCATCAAGTACGACGGCAACAAGCCGCAAGCCCTGCTTGATGAAGACAAGGTCATCGGCGCGATGAAGCTGGGCATCGCGCCGGCAGCGGTGACGGTGACGCCAGCGGTGCAGGCATTTGCGAAGTAATAATTAGTTGGACTGCCTCAAACCTCATCTGACACAGGCTGTCGGATGAGGTTGAGTTTCGTGATGAGGTCAGCTATCGGCCAGAAGCGGACGTTTAGAACACGATGGGAAAAGACATGCCGAGTACCGAAATCAATGAAATGACTCAGCGTGAGTGGCGCGAGCTTGGCTTCTTCTATGACCGCGACGATGACGCCAAGGAATGGCGATTGATTGGGTCCAAGGCAGGGCTTCGACAGTTCGCACATACAATGCAAAAATATGCAGCGAAACCTGCAACGATTTAATTTCGGAACACGAACACTTTGGCCCCTACAGTTACCTTGAGGTCGGCATTTGGACAACCTCGGAGATCACCGACCATTGGATCGCCGGTCCGCTGAAGGACATTCAAAGGCTCGCACTTACTGTAATTTCTCGACTTGATGCTGTGCCAGTAGGTGATTGCATTTATCTTCGCGCCGAGTTCGCACCGCTTTCACCTTACGAACTTGTTTTGGAAGTGAAGGACGATTCTTACGATCCAGCAAAGGCTGACTCGGCGTGTTGGTAACGATTCGACGGCTTCCGAATTGACAGGCAGTTGTCGGCCAAAAGCGGACAGCGACCCCACGTCAAGGTTGCTGTTCGAAATCCATGGTTTCGACATCGTCATCTGAAGCAAGTGGTTTCCCGAATGCCTGGAGCCACAGGTAGCCTGCAACACCTGCTGTCAGCGACGCGAGGAAGATTGCCATCTTCGATGAAGTGACAAGTTCGGGTTGTCCGACGAACGCAAGGTTCGTAGTGAAGATAGACATCGTAAATCCAATGCCACCGAACAGACCCGCTCCGAAAATATGACGCTAACTCAAATCCAGCGGCAATTTGCAAATGCCTAGAGCAACGGCTATGAAGCACATCAATGTAATGCCTAATGGCTTGCCGATTAATAGTCCCCCAGCGATGCCGGTGCTATTTGCCGAAGCGAGCTATGACCCGCCTGCCGATGCTGCCCGAGCCGCATCGGGGAATTGCTGCCGTATCACTGGATATCGGCCGACTATTCTTTGCCATCATGGGAAGGTCAAGTCCAAACCGACCATCCTGACAAGGACGAAGGTGACGAGCCCCAGGCCCAGCAGCAATAGCACGAAGGCTGCGGCCACCTTGCCGCCCGCGCGTAGCACCGCGCGATTCTGCTTCGCCTTATCCTTATCCTTCTTCCCTTGATCGTAATGCCACTTGATGGCGAAGAACATGCCCGTGCCGAGCACGAGAGCCTTGAACGTAACGAAGACTATAGGGGTCCAATCTATCATTTTGAGTATTTCCAGTCTATTACTTGACGCTATCTATCGTGAGGAGCACTACCTCAAAATGCTGCTTCAGCAGATTTCTGTTCAAACCATCCCCCCAGGCATCCTGTTTGAATCTTTCATTATATCTACCTATGAAATAACGATGGCATCAAGCGCAGTGATTTGCCGAATGCAGATGAGATAGGAGAAAACGTCAGCGACTGCCATGCAAGGATGGTGTTGCTGCACGTTCTGATGCATACTACTTTAAAACAATTTCCATACATTGAGACAAAATGTCCCAGTTGAAAACCATACAAGATGAAAATTTGACTATCTGGTTGCCGCGGTTGACCGGGAACAAAGGGCCACGTTTTTTGCAGATTGCGGATGCGTTGCAGGCGGCGGTGGTAGACGGGTCTTTGACCCCGGGTGACCGTCTACCACCGCAGCGCCAGTTGGCAGCACAGCTGGACGTTGACCTGACGACGATCACGCGCGCATACGACGAAGCCAGACGCCGCAACTTGTTGGAGGGCCGCGGCGCTCGAGGCACTTATGTCGCGGCGCCGAAAGTCGAATTGACCGCTATCCTCGATCTGAGCATGAATACCCCACCACCGCCGGATGGCGTGGACTTCGACGACATGTTGAAACAAGGTTTGTCTCAAGTACTGATGAGGGCAGATAATGAATTGCTGATGACTTACCACTTGGGCGGGGGAAGCGACTCCGACCGTAAGGCTGGAGCCAAATGGCTAGCACCGATGTTTGGACATCTGGATTCCAGGCAGGTTGTTGTCTGTCCGGGTGCGCAAGCGGCGATCGCCGCATTGATCCTTGCGCTGACGGAGCCTGGCGATGTTATCCTGGCAGAGCCAACGAGTTATCCCGGCTTGCGTGCCGCAGCGACCCAATTCGGCCGGCACATCATTGCGGTGGAAGCGGACAAGCACGGGATGGTGCCTGAGATGCTTGAGGAAGCGTGCCGCCAGCACAAGCCTGGGCTGGTCTACCTCAATCCGACTTTACAGAACCCGACCGCCATCACCATTCCGGAACGCCGGCGCAAGGAGCTCGCCAGCATCGCGAAGCGCTGCAATGTACGCATCGTCGAGGACGATCCCTACTGGCTCCTTGCCGATGCCCCACCACCACCTATTGCCACGTTTGCCCCGGAACAGGTGGTCTACATTTCAACCCTGTCGAAATGCCTGACGCCCGGCTTGCGTGTCGCCTTCGTGCTAATACGCGACCCGCACGAACGCGAACGTTTCCTGGTCGCGCTAAGATCATTTGCGCTGATGGTCGCTCCTCTGACGGCCGCACTGGCCACTCAGTGGATCTTCGACGGTTCGGCTGACAAATTGATGGAAGGCGTACGCAAAGAGGCGCGCCTGCGCCACCGGATGGCTCGGGATATTCTGGCGGGGCGGTACAGCGGCGCGGAAGACGGCCTGCATGTATGGATCGAGTTGCCAGCGTATTGGAACTCCTCACAGCTTGCGCGTGCAGCCGGCAGCGAGGGCATCGCAGTCACGCCGGCAGAGGCATTCGCAACTGGCAGCGGATCCGTGAATGCAATTCGGATCTCTTTGGGTAGCATCAGGGACCGTGGACGCTTACAGGCGGGTCTTCAACGGCTGTCTCGTCTGCTTGCGCGGCGGCCCGAGTCGTTCAGCGCTGCTGTGGTTTAACTGTCCAGGAAACACTGTGCTTCATCCGGGAGTTCTCTCAATGCGGTCGCACATTGGTTTGCTGCCTCAGTGTTTATTTATCGTGAGATCACGCGCGAAAGTGAACAGACTGGAAGAAAGCTACGTTAGCCGTGCAACACAACGTCCGCTTTGGGGCGCAAGCCGCCACTCATCTGACGCCAACTTCCCGTTTCGCCAGAACCCTCATTATTTTATCGGAGACAATCCCTTTGCATGCGGGAAACGCGTCAGCGACGCGCATCCTGCCAGGTTTTCCCCTTGCGTTGACGCAGGTCTTATTCGAACGGATTGTCCACCGACGTCACCATCGGCGGCGGCAATGCATCGGGCAGCGCCTGCTGTTCCAGCTGCGCCACCACGTCGCCCAGCAGTTTTTGCAGCTGTTTGGCCAGCGCCAGGCCCGGCTTGTCCCGCGTCAAGTCGATGTCGCCGCTGATGCTGATGCGGTCGATGCGGTTTTCGATGCTCAGGCCGCCAATCTCCAGCACATCGCTTTCATTGGCGTAGGGGACGAATTTCTTTGCGCACATGGGATTTCCTTTTCAATGATCTTATTTTCTGGACTTGCTATTGATCTTCGGCAAACTCAGCATGCGCAGCTTTTGCTGCCGTGTCAGCGACGGTAACAGATTGATGCCGATCCTGTCTTCCAGTTGCGCAATGCTCAGCACTGCGTAATCTTTGGTATCGACATTTTCAATGAAGTAGGCGGCGCCGGCGCGCTGGCGCGGGCTGTAGACGACTTTATACAGGTGGCTGGGCACGATCACGCGGCCCACCTTGCGCAGGTTGCCGCCAATGAAGGCCGGCCCCGTGATCACGTACAGGTCGCCCTCTTTCTTGGCCATCTTACGCACGGCGCCTTCGATGCCGGCCCACACGTAGCGGTTGTTGCGTGCATCTTGCGGCACCATATTGGCCAGGGTAAAGCTGTCGCGCTGGCTCTGGCGGTCCGGCATGTCGCCGTTGGGTGCCATGTGGCCACGGTCGAAGCCGCTGCGCGCATAATCGGCCAGTTCGGCGCGCTGGGCGGCGGGCAGCTTGCGTTCCGCATGGAATGAGTTTTCGCGCGACAGGTCCTGCGCCGCTTCCAGCTTGTTCGCCGTCAAGTGCTCGGCCGACCACAACGGCGTGCGGGTGATGCCCGAATGCATCACGCCAAATACGCTGTAGCACAGCTCCTGCGTCGCCGCCTCCAGCTTGGGGTTGGTGATTTCCGGCTTGCGCCCATCGACATAATGGGCAGGACAGGCATCGGCATGCGCCAGGTTTGCGGCAAAGGCGGTGGCCAGCACGCCGCACGCCAGGGTCAGCCTGGCGATCAATCGTTGAATCATATTTCCCTAATTGAAATCTTTGCAGGCCAGCATTCTAGCGGACGAAGGCCCCGCATCACAAACCTGGCGTGCGCTGCCGTGCGAGGCTGTCAGCGGGCCGGCGGCGCGCTGGCGCAAATAAAGGCCAACAGGTCGCGCATTGGCATTCATATCTGCTAAGATTGCCTTGATTTGTTCGCATGACCATTCAAGATTTGGAGAGCATATGATCAAAAAAACCCTGCTGCTGATCGTTGTCGTCGTCGCCGCCATCCTCGGCTATGCCACCACCAAGCCTGACACCTTCAGTGTCCAGCGCGAAATCACCATCAATGCCCCGCCTGAGAAAATCGCCCACCTGATCACGGACTTCCACTACTGGTCGGCCTGGTCGCCGTGGGAAAAGCTCGATCCGGCCATGCGCCGTACGTATGCCGGTCCCGCCAACGGCGTGGGTGCGCAATATGCGTGGCAAGGCAACGACAAGGTGGGCGCCGGCAACATGGAAATCACCGAGGCGGCCCAGCCCGAGCGCACCGTCATCAAGCTCAATTTCCTGAAACCGTTCGAAAGCCGCAACACCACGACCTTTACCATGGCGCCCGATGGCGGGAACACGAAGGTCAACTGGACCATGACGGGCCCCAGCCCTTACGTCAGCAAAGTCATGACGGTCTTCGTCAGCATGGACCGGATGATCGGCAAGGATTTTGAAAAGGGTTTGAATCAGCTGAAAGCGGCGGCGGAACGCTAACGCCTCGCTTCTCCAGCGTCAACAGGGCCCGCGCGGCCCTGTTTTCTTGACACGCCCACGCCTGGCTTAAAACTGCTCGATCCAGGCCGCCAGGTGATCCGGCGTGAGGGCCGCTTCGGCCTGCACCAGCTTGCCTTGCAAGCCCTGCTCTACCTTGCTCAACTGCAAGGACCAGCCGCGCCGCGCCAGCCACAGCAAGCTGGCTAGCCAGAACGCATGAACGGCCGACACGGGCGTCGTGGTCGGCGTTTCCAGGAACTCCGTCAGCAGGCGGCCATCGAGAAATAGCGCCGTGCTGCCCTGCTTTTGCAGCGCCGCGCCAAACACGGGCGCGAGCATGTCGATAGCTTGCTCCACGCCGCGCCCCGGATGCTCGCGTTCCAGCGCTTCGAGCTGCAGGCGCACGGCGGCGCCAAAAGCCGTGCTGCGGAAGGCTTCCGAGCTGATCAGGTCGGCATAGTCCATCAGCAGCCAGTCCGGCTCGGGCGGCGTGACCCCGGCCGTGAGGGCGGACGACAGATACGCTTCTACCGGCAATTGCTGCTGCGGGCCAGCCAGGCTGGCGCACAAGGTGTACAGGCTGCCGATGCGGTTGGCGATGGCTTGCCGCTGGCGCACCATCAGCTTTTCGCGCAGCAATTGCGCATGTTCCTTGCGCAGTTGCGCCAGCGCCAAAGCCTGTTTCAGTTCCATGCGCAGTGCCGCGATATCCCACGGTTTCTGGATGTAGCGGTGGATCTGCCCCAGGTTGACGGCTTCCACCGTGTGTTCGAGTTCGGAATACGCGGTGGTCAGGATACGCACGATGTGCGGATAGCGGTCCCAGGCGTACGACAGCAGCTCGTTGCCGTAGGCGCCAGGCATGCGCTGGTCCGACACCAGCACCGCGATGCGCTCGGACTGCTCGTCGAGGATGCGCTTGCCCTCCTCGACCGAAGTGGCCGTCAGCACGTCGGCCAGCGGCGCGAGGGCGCGCTGGAAGTATTTGAGGGCGTTGGCCTCGTCATCGACATAGAGTATCGTCGGCAAGCCTTGCGCCGGCTCACGCTGAGCCGGCAAACGCAGATTGGCGTCAATCATGCTCGTTCCTTATATGTACTGGAAAATTCAGGGTCACTGTGGTGGAACTGCCCAACTCGGTGGCGATATCGAGATTGCCGCCGAACGATTGCATCATGCGCTGGCAAAATACCATGCTCCAGCCCTTGCCTTCGCCGCTAGCGGCACTGACGGGGTCGATCAACAGTCGCTCGACAATGTCGGCAGCGATGCCGGCACCATTGTCGCGCACCTTGATGTGGCCGGCGCCGAGGCAAATGCTGATGGCCGGATGGGCCTGCTCGCCGGCCGAGCGCAAGGCATTTCTTAGCACCGACGACAGGATCAGCGCGACGCAATTAAGCGACTCGGCAATCGCAAAATCTGCACCGCTTTCCACCGTGATGGCGGCGCGCTGGGCCGCGCTCAGAGGGTAGCTGTCGAGCAAGGCGGCCAGCAACTGGCGCGCACTGCCGGCGCTGCGCCCGCCCTGCATGCCCGGCCCGGCGCTGGCCAGGCGCACCGTGTCGACAAAGCTGGCCAATACCGACAGACAATAGCGCGCATTGTCGTGCATCAGGGCGGCCGCTTCGCCGATTTCAGCTTGCAGCGCGCCGCCCGCCTCGGTGCGGCGTTCGATGCCGCGCGCGAAATTGGCGATGGCCGCCAGCGGCGTGTTCAATTCATGCGCCAGAAAGGCCAGCGATTCTTCCATCGCCACCAGGCCCTGGCGGCGCGCAGAGCGCTCGCGCCCCGTCTGCACGGCCAGCTGCAGCGCCGTTTGCATGGCAGCCATGTCGAGCGGCTTTTCCAGCAGGCGCAACAGCGAACCGCCATTGATCAATTCGAGCAGCACGCCCTTGTCCGCATACGCGGTGACGAGCATGCAGACGATGTGCGGATGGCGCTGCGCCACTTCCTGCAGCAATTCGCTGCCCAGGCGGTCCGGCATGCGGTAATCGGTGACCAGCACGTCGATGTGCGCGGCGTTGTCTTCCAGCAAGGCTAGCGCCGCATCGACGCTGGGCGCCGTCAGCACGTGGTAGCGCGCGGCGAAGGCACGCTCGAAGTACTTGCAGGCGAGCGCCTCATCGTCCACGTACAGCACGCTGGCGCGGCTATCGCTATCCATGCTAGCGGCCCTCCCAATCGGAGCGCTGCAAGTCGAAATTCATGCTGGCCCACTCGCCGAGAACGCTTTCGGCGCTGAGCGTGCCGCCGTGGCGCTCGATCACGCCATAGCTGATGCTTAGCCCCAGCCCCAGTCCCTGCCCCACTTCGCGCGTGGTGAAGAACGGCTCGAACACGCGCGCCAGGTTTTCCGGGGCGATGCCGGGGCCGTTGTCGCGCACGCTGATGCGCAGGCGCTCCGCAGCCCAGTGGGCAGTGATGTGAATTTCATATGGCTGCGCATTGCCCTTGCGCATGGACAGCACGGCATTGCCCAGCAAATTGATCAGCACGCCCACGATGGCCGCCTCGTCGCCGCGCACCAGGGTGTCGACCGGCAATTCATGGCTGATGCTGACATTCTTCGTTTCGTGCCCCACCAGGCGAATCGCCGCCTCGACTGCCCTGCGGAGCTGGAAGTGGCCCGTCTCTAACTGGTTGCCGCTCTTGCGGTAGGCAAAGGTCTTCAAGTCCGAGACGATGTGCTGCACGCGCAGCATGCCCTCTTTGGCGTCGGCCAGGCATTCGCTGACGAGGGCGCTTTGCTTGGAGGCCGGGTCTTCGATGGCCACCTCGATAGCCATCATGCAGAAATTGACGGGATTATTCACTTCATGCAGCATGCCGGCGGCCAGGGTTCCGATGGCAGCCATTTTCTCCTGTTGCAGCATCTGCCCCTTGATCTCGGCCAGGCTCTTGTTGGTTTCTTCCAGCTGCGTATTCTTCAGCGCCACTTCCGCCTTCAGCTGGAACAGCATGAAGCGGGCGCGCTCATTAAAATAGGTAAATACGGCGCTGATGCTGGCCGACATGATGAGGAACACACAATTGACGATAAACGTGCTTGGCAAGTCGAAGCCGCCCGCATGCCAGATACAGGCGGCCACATACAGCAGGCACGACACGGCGCCGAAGACCATGTTTTGCCACAGGCCGAACGCCAGCACAATGCCCGACGAATAGATCGCCAGAGTCATGCCCACGTAATAGATCGAGGCCGGACCTTCGGTGACGGCAATCATCCAGGCGATCATGATTTGCGGCAGCAGCAGCCAGACAAAGGTCAGCCCCTGGATGCGGTCTTGCGCCCATGGCGTGCGCATGGCCAGCACCACGCAAAAGATCAGCACGGCAACGGCGATGCGCGCGCTGGTGAAGGCCGATTGCATCTCCGGATACATGGCCGAATCGAGGCCCATGCCCAGCAAGATCAGCACGATGCCCGTGTAGGCGCCGCCGCGGCTAAATTCCAGGCGGAAATCGCGCAATACGGCCGTGTAGCCGGCCTGCAGGCCTGGATTATCCATCAAGGAATGCTCACTTCCGCAAAGACGTTCACGCCCGTGGCATCGACATAAATCTGCGGCTCGGTAGCATGTTCGGGCAGCAAGGCCGTCAGGCTCGCCTCATTGCGATAGATCAAATGCCATTCCAGCAAATGCTCCATGCCGAACTTGCCAGGATTGTCGGCATGCACATTCGTCACCAGCAGGCGTCCGCCCGGCCCCATGCGCGAGGCGAAGTGCAGCAGCAGGCGCGCGCAGACCTTGTCGGACAGATAATCAAACAGGCCGGCGCAATACACGGCGTCAAAACTGCCAGGCAAACCGGTGGCGCCCGAACCATGGCGGCGCTTGAGCAGATTGTGCACCGAGTCGTGCACATAATCGATTTCCACCAGCCGTCCCGTGCGCTGCATGATGGTGGTGAGGCGCGCGCGCGTCCAGTCCAGCGTTTCGCTGCTGAAATCGACCAGCTCGAAGGCCAGCCACTGCGCGTCCGGGCAGGTTTCGAGGAAACGCTGCACCTCGATAGCCGGGCCGCAACCCACGTTGAGCACCTTGTAGACACGCCCAGCGGCACGCGCTGCAGCTGCTTTTTGCGCCAGGAATAGCGTCAGCATATCGATGCGGTTGCGGTGCGCCGTGGCAACGGCCGCCTGCAAGAAAGCCGCATTGACGATTTGGAAATAGGTGCTGGGGCCCTGGCGCGGATCTTCCAGCAGCTGGTTGACCATCTGGTAGTCGCCCGCGTAGCCAAGCGGTTTGGTGAATGTGCGGAAGACGAACGGGGCGCGCAGGATCAAGGGATGCAGCGCCGCCTGGGCAAACGCGCGGTGGGCCGGCGCCCGCTCTTCCTCGACGAGGGACGCTTCCACCTCCAGCTGGCGCAAATACAGCTGGGTTTGTTCCATCAGCGGCAATGCCAGTTCATCGAAAATATCGGCGCGCAGGCGGCCATTTTCCTTCGGCAAGGAGTCCGACAAGTCGACCTGTTCGACCCAGCGCGACACTTCCGACAAGAAGGCGCGCATTTCGTTGACGACGATCTGGTAGTCGCGGCGGATGCGGAAACGCTCGCCCCAACCCGCCACAAAGGCGCTGGACTCTTTCGCTACCGCGCCCTTGACCACCACCACGTCGCTCAATTCGCGCCACTCGTCGATCAGGGTCACGGAAACGATGGCCGTCAAGCCCGTATTGACGCTGCTGATGACGACCGCCTTGCCGACGTAGGCGTTTTTCGCCCCCATGCGCACCGTCAGCTCGTTGAGCACCTCGCTGACCTGCACGATCGAGTATGGATTGTAGATTTCCATCACCAGCGAATTGCGCTGCAAGTTGAAAATCGTGCCGCGCACCGCCTCACCCTGGGTATTGCGGAAACTGACGACTGGATCGATTTGCGATTGTGAATACACGATTGAGCATTATCAAGTTATCCGGATTCCAGCGCGCCAATGTTTGGGCTCGCCAGTTGCCAGGCTGGGTTAAGGCACGGCAAGCCGGTCGTCTGCCGCCGGCCCACCATCGATATGACGGCGCTGCGGCGTCGCGTAACGCCTTGCTGGACCGCCTCAAAGCGCGTCTGTTCGCTCTCTCATCGAGTGTACTATGGATGTAGCAGACGGGCAATTATTCCCTCTGGAACGACTAGCTCTGGCGTCAGCACGCAACGCTGGCTGGACAAAGCCGATCAACCGGCAACAAAAAGAGCCAGCGCATGGCGCAGCAATTGCGGCGTTTGCCCCGTCCAGCGCTTGAACGAGCGGCGAAAACTGGTGGCATCATGAAAGCCCAGATAGGCGGCCACGGCGTCGTTGTCGTAGCCATGCGCCTGGAACAGATAAATCGCCTTGTGTGCGCGCACCTGGTCCAGTTCGGCCTGGAAATGCGTGCCATGGCGCGCCAGGTGGCGTTTGAAGGTGGCGGGACTGACGCCGAAGTCCAGCGCCGTGCGCTCCAGTGTCGGCGCGCAGCGGATGTTCTCCAGCAGATAATCGTACAACGCGCCCAGCAGGCTGGCGGCAGGCACGGGCGCTAAAGCCGCCGCCCGCAAGGCCAGCGCGGCCGCCGTGGCATTGCCGCGCGGCCAGGGCGCATCGAGCCAGCTGGAATCGATCAGCATGGCGTCAACCTGGCAATCGAAACGCAGCGCGTGCCCCAGGTGCACTTCGTGCTGCTCGACGTGACGGGGCCTGGCGCGGTTGAAGCAAAAACGCCACGGCAGCGCTTCCCCTGCCAGCCAGCGGCACATGGCCGACAGCGCCGTCATGTGCATCTCGACCAGAAATGGCAGCTGGCTGGGTGCGCCGAACGCGTCGGCCCAGTACAGCACGTGCATGTCGCCCGCCTCGCGCAAGCGCGGCTGTAGCAGCGGACACAGCAAGGTATGAAAGTCGCACAGGATGGCCAAGGCCTGGCGCAGGTTCTGCGCCTGCAGCAAGGCATGGCTGACGGCGCCGTAATGGCCAGGCAGCATTTGCTGGCCCAGCATGAAGCTGGTGTCGGCACTGCCCAAGCCGCGCGCCACATTGGCCAGCAGTTGCAAATACTGCGCGGCGCTGACCAGGCTTTCCTCGGAAGGCAGCGCGCCATCGTCCAGGCCCGTGCCCTTGAGCAGGGGCGCCGTGGCCAATTCGCGGCTGCGTGCATAGTCGAGCACCAGCGCCGGCTGGTGACGCGCCGCGATGCTGGGGTCGCCCTGCTGGTTCAGCGGCATCAGGCGGGCGCGGTGGCGCTGGGGTCAGGACTGGAACCATGACTGGAACCAGGGCTGGCGTTCGGCGCAGGCCGCGGCGCTTCCACCGCGCGGCTCAGTTCGGCCAGCACCACTTCCGGCACGCCATCGGTCAGCGAGCACGCATGGCGCAAACTCAAACGGATTTCGCGGTTGTCATTGGCGTGGTGGCGCATCTGCCCCACCATATAGCACAGGTGGCGCGCATAGTCGGCCGCGTCCTGGCGCGAGACGCCCGGCAGCAGCACGGCGAAGCGGTCGCCCGCATAGCGGCACAGCAAGTCGTCATTGCGCAAATTTAACAGCAGCATGTGACCCACGGCTTGCAGCACGCGGTCGCCTTCGCGGTGGCCGTGTTCGCGGTTAATCAAATGAAAGCTGTCGATATCGAGCAATATCAGCGCGCAATCGAGGCCGGGGCGGCGTTCCTGCTCCAGGCGAATCTGCGTGCGCAGATAGCTGGCGTCGGCCAGCTGCGTGATACGGTCGAAGGCGCGGTGGTCGCGGAACAGGCGCTCGCGCTTTTGCAGGTGCTCGTTCAGGCGGAACTGTTCCTGGCGCCAGTAATACATGCCGATGGTCAGCACCAGCATGCCGAACGGGATCAGCGCTTCGAGCCAGTTATCCCACACTGCGTGTTTATCGACGGCAAACAATTCGTCCAGGCAATCGGCCCAGGAGCCCAGCATGATGGCGCACAAGCCGCCGGCGATCAGGCTTGTCACCCGTCCACGGGGCCGGCTGCTCAGGGTAAACAAGAACCACACGCCCGCCATGACAGCCGTGCCCCCTTCGCAGACGATGTCCATCCACTTCCAGATGGCCATCGGTTTCACCTGCCCGAAGGTGGCGTACAGGAAAAAGAACAGGGGCAATGCCAGCGCGGCGGCAATCAGGCTGTTACGGTGCAATGGCAGCATGTGGAAAACCTTTAAAAGTGGTGCTGCCGCCACGATAGCGCCTGCCCATGACGGCACGATGACATGCCACGCCGCCGTGTGGCAGGTGCAAACGGCTCAACATTGTTAGTTGGCATGATGCAAAACAGGCAAGCCACAGCCTGTGCGCCCTGCACAGGCAGGTCATTTCAGCTCACCGGATGCCATTTCCCGCCAGGAAGTGCCTGCCAGCCCTTGTTTTCAGGGGCGTGCGCCCTTGCCTGTCACGCAAGCGTCATATTTGCTGCCTAGAATCCGCCCGGTTCCTTCCCCTAACCGAGCCCTTCATGAAAACCATGCACACTTCGACTCCCTCCCCGCTGCGCCTGACGGCTCTGGCCATCGGCATCATGGCGCTCTTCAGCGGCGCCAGCGATGCGCAAGCCCAAGCCCAGGACGATGGCCAACCAGCGGCCACCGTCGTCGTCAGCGGCCAGCGCGCCAGCCTGCGCAACGCCATCGCGGCGCAGGAGAAGGCCGACAACATCATCAGCGTCATCAGCAGCGACGATATCGGCGGCTTGCCGGATAAGAACGCGGCCGAGGCGCTGGCGCGTTTGCCGGGCGTGTCGGTGCAGCGCGACCAGGGCGAAGGCCGCTACATCACCGTGCGCGGCCTGGGGCCGGACCTGAACGCCGTCACCATCAACGGCGCGCTGGTGCCCTCGCCCGAAGCGGGCCGCCGCGCCGTGGCGCTCGACATCCTGCCAGCCGGCCTGATCCGCTCGCTGGAAGTGTCGAAAACCCTGCTGCCGGAAATGGACGCCAATTCGCTGGGCGCCACCATCGAGGTGAAATCGCTGTCCGCCTTCGACTTGCCGGGCAAGCTGCTGTCGGCCAACGTGGGCGCCAGCTACGACGAAAAAACGGGCAAGACCAGCCCCAGCGGCGGCGCACTGTGGGCGCAGCGCTTTCTCGACGGCAAACTGGGCGTGGCTGCCGGCCTGAGCGCAGAAAAGCGCTCGTTCGGATCAAGTGACGTGGAAACGGGCGGCGCCTGGAGCAAGGGCCGCGTGTCCGGCCTGGAAATGCGCGACTACCTGCCCGTGCGCAAGCGCGGCGCGCTGGCCGTGAACCTCGATTACCGGCCGACCAATGACAATACTTGGTTCCTGCGCTCGTTCCTCAGCGAATTTTCCGACAATGAAGTACGCGACCGCCTGACCATCAGCAATATCGCCGGCGGCAGCCTGGCCGAAGGCGAAACGGGCACGGCACGCGCCGAGCGCCGCATCCGCCAGCGCAAGTACACGCAGCAAGTACGCTCGCTGGTGCTGGGCACGCAGCAAAAATCGGGCGACTGGACGCTGGACGTGAAAGGCGGCGCCAGCCGCGCCACGGAAGACACGCCGGAGTCCCTGAATGACGGCCGTTTCCGCGGCCTCAGCAATTTTTCCGGCATCAGCTTCAATGGCACCGAGGAACCGTTGTTGAGCGGCCCCGCCGCGCTGTACGATCCGGCCAACTACGCGCTGAACGCCATCACGCTGCAACAGCGCTACTCGAAAGACAATGAACACCACGCGCGCATCGACCTGGCGCGCAAGTTCGACATCGCCACCCTGAAATTCGGCGCCAAAATGAGCCGCCGTGAAAAAACCAATGACACGGAGCAATGGTCGTATAACAGCAGCAAGGCTGCGAGCGGCAACTACTGGGGCCCAGGCGCCACCTCGATGAGCAACTTCGTGCAAGGCCACACCCTCGACTACGACCTGGGCAACATCGGCGTGGCGCTGGACCCTGCCCTGATCCGCGCCCGCGTCGCGGGACTGGACCGCGCCAAGGCGCGCCTGGCCACGGAATCGATCATCAACGATTACCGCATGCATGAAGACATCAACGCCATGTATGTGCAAAACAGTTATGATTTCGACGCCTGGCACATCCTGGGCGGCGTGCGCGCCGAGCGCACCAGTTTCGAAGCAAACGGATCGCAAGTGGACAGTGCCGGCGCCGCCACGCCGTTGACGCGCGAGCGCTCGTACACCAACTGGCTGCCAAATCTGCAGACCCGTTATGACGTAGATCAAAAGACCAGCGTGCGGGCCGCCTGGACGCAAGCCGTGGTGCGCGCCAACTTCAGCCAGCTGGCGCCCGGCGTCAGCCTGGCCAGCAACACGGAAGCGGTGATCGGCAACCCGGACTTGAAACCGCTGAAGGCAAACAACCTGGATCTGGGCATCGAGCGCGTACTGGGCAGCGACGGCGTAATGTCGGCGTACGGCTTCTACAAAGACATCAAGAACTTCACCTACACCACCAACCTGGCCGGCACAGGCCAGTGGACGGGCTATACCACGGCCACCTCGTATGCGAATGGCGACGCGGCCAAGGTGAAAGGCATCGAACTGGCGTACATGCAGCCGCTGCGCATGCTGCCGGCGCCGTGGAACAAGTTTCTCGTCGGCGTGAATGGCACGCTGAGCACGTCGAGCGCGAAAATTGGCCGTTTCGACAAGGCGGCGGGCAAGCAGCTCAACCGCGACATCCGCCTGCCGGGCCAGTCGAACCAGGTGATGAACTTGATGCTGGGCTATGAAACGGGTCCCGTCAGCGCCCGTTTGGCCCTCAACTACAAATCGCCCTACCTGCTGGAAATGGGCAGCGACATCCTCGACCAAAGCCAGGACCACCTCGTCGACAGTCAGAAACAGCTCGATTTCTCGCTGTCGTACCAGATCAGCAAGCAGTTCCAGGTGATTGTCGAGGCGGCCAACCTGAACAACGAGAAATACTATGTGTATCAAGGCACGAGGCAATACAACGTGCAGAACGAACAATATGGCCGCACCTTTAAAGTGAGCCTGAAAGCCAACGCCTTCTGATGATGATCCTCAACAACATGAAAAAAACCATACTCTGCAGCGCCCTGCTGGCTGCCTTCTGCATCACCGGTGCAGCGCAGGCCGCGCCTGCCCATCTTGCCACCGCCAACGCCGCGCCCGCCTTTACGCAGGAGGCCGAAGAACTGGCGCGCCTGCCCGGCGGCGGCTGGTTGACCTTGGACAAGCACGGCTTGCGCCTGTTCAATGCAAGCGGCCAGGAGCAGGACCGTATCGCCGTGCGCGCCAAGCAGCTCGACACGCGCCTTGATGGACATCAAGTGCTGGCCGTCTTCCTGGAAGCGGACACGCAGCGCCCGCTGCCCGTCTCCGTGGACGTGCAGGCTGGCAAATTGAATCGCCGGGCGCCGTTTCCCGTCCCCACGTTTTCCGTGGAAGCGTCGTGCCTGTATCGCGACGCCCAGCGACTCGACCATCTGTTCCTGATCGGCAAGGATGGCCAGGCCGAGCAATGGGTGATGCAGGGCGAACAACGCCAGCTGGTGCGCAAACTGGCCCTGCCGCCGCACGCCAAGCATTGCCGCGTCGACGATGGCGCGCGGCGCTTGCTGGTGAGCGAGTCGAACATGGGCGTGTGGGCGTATGACGCCGATGCCGAAGGCATGGGCAAGCGCGAAGTGGTCGCCCTGCGCAAGCCGTATGGCCAGCTAGACGGCGGCGCCGGCGCGCTGGCCGTGCTGCCGGGCGGCGTGGCCGTGCTCAACGGCAAGGCAGAAAAGCTGCATCTGTTTGCCCATCAGGGCGGGCGGTGGACGGCCCAGCCGCCCCAATCTGTCGCCTTGAACGTGCGCAAGGGCGCCAGTCAGTTGGCGCTCGATACGAACTCGTTATTGCTGCGCGGCAAGAATGGCTGGCAAGCGCGGCCTTTGCAATGGCGCGGCAAGGCCGAAACGGCGTCCACAGTGGCCATCATCACCCCGCAAGGGCAAACAGAACCGATGGCGCGCCAGGGCGACGCGGCCGACGACCCGGCTATCTGGCTGGCCAGCGATCCCGCCCACTCGCGCATCCTCGGCACCAACAAGAAGCAGGGCCTGCTCGTCTACGATCTGCAAGGCAAGCAAACCCAGCTGCTGGAAGTGGGCCGTTTGAACAATGTCGATGTGCGCCAGAACATCCATCTTGGCACCAGCCAGGTCGACCTGGCCGTGGCCACCCAGCGCGACGATAACAGCATGATGTTGTTTGCGATCAATGCCAACGGCGAAGTTACGGAGGCGGGCCGCTTCCCCACGGGCTTGAATAGCATCTACGGCATGTGCTTGTATCAACCGGCCAGTGGCGGCGTGGAAGCGTTCATCAACGACAAGGACGGCACCTTCCAGCACTACAGTATCGGCATGCGTGAAAATAAATTCACCGCCAGCCTGTTGCGCAGCTTCAAGGTGGCCACCCAACCGGAAGGCTGCGTGGCCGACGACGCCAACGCCCGCCTCTTCCTCGGCGAAGAAACGCGCGGCGTATGGACCACCTCGGCCGACGCCGCCAAGCCCGACGCCCTCCGCCTGGTCTTGCCGGTGGGACAGCACTTGAGTGCCGATGTGGAAGGCATGGCCATCTACCGCAAGGCTGGTGGCGCGCAAAAGGCCGGCTACCTGATCGTCTCCAGCCAAGGCGACAGCAGCTACGTCGTGCTCGACGCGGCAGCGCCCTACAAGGTGCGCGGCCGCTTCAAGGTCGGCTTTAACTTGCCTGCCGGCATAGACGGCACTTCGGAGACGGATGGCCTCGACGTGACCTCCGCCAACCTGGGCGGCGCGTACGCGCAAGGCATGCTGGTGATCCAGGACGGCTACAAGCGCCTGCCGGACGGGCCGCAGAACTTCAAGTATGTAGCGTGGGGGGATGTGGCCAAGGCCTTGAAACTGGAGTAAGACAGGCATGCATGGCCGGCTCCCGTCAGTCCAGGGTCCGGCCATGCAATAGGTTCAGCCTAGCCAGGGAAAACCTGGCCCAGGCATGTTTTCAGTGTTTTCAGTATGGCCAGGCGGGCGTGGCGCCCTCCAGGTCCAGCCACCTGCCGGTCGCAAGCTGGTTGTGCTTGCCGACAGGCAATGCATAGAAGCTGAGCGGCGCGAGCGGAAGACCCAGGTCGGCGACCGAACCCAGCGCGTCGCTACTGAGGGCAATGCCATACATCCAGAACAGCTTGCGCAAGTCGCGGCCGATGATCTTCGAGCTCAACACGTATAACAGGTCGTGATTGCTGATGCTGTTGGTGGCGTAGCGTCCCATGCCGTAGTTCGCCGCAGTCGCTGTGCTGAACTGCTTGGCCACCAGGCGATCACCCTTCGTCAGCAGGCTGAAATAATCGAGCGTCGACGCCATGTCTGGCGCGGCAAGGCCACTGCGGTATTTGGCGAACTGGAAGGCCAGCTGGAAGTTCACGGCACGCATGACGTCTTGCCCGCTGTCACTCCACACGCGCTTTTGCATGTTGCCAACCAGCGCATCGTCGCTCAGGCCCGTGGCGCGATTGGCCACCACTGCCGCGTACAGGCCGGCATGATCGAGCGGGTGCCCCTTGCTGATTTCCAGGCCGTATATATCGTACACCCGCAATGCCGTCGCACTGGCCAGGATATTGTTGTCGCACTCTACGCCGCATCCGTGCGTGCCGTCCGGCATGATACGCATAACGCGCTGCACCGTGTTGTGACCCATTTCGTGGGCATAGCCCCAGCCCAGCTCGATGCCCGCCGAGCCATCGATCGGATTGCCCGAGCAAAGGAAGCCGCAGGTGGCGATCCAGCCGACAAAGTGTTGCACGAGGGGCTGCTTGTGCACATTGCCATCGCAAGTCCAGGCCAGATTACTGCACAGCAACGTGACCATGGCCGTCATGCCGGCGTCGTTGTAGCCGTTGACGATATGGTTGCTCATGAAGAGACCATCGCGGATGGATGTGTTCGCATAGACGTCTGGCGCGGTATTGCCGATCACCTTTTGCGCATACTTGATGACCTGCTGGATCTCGCCGCCGGAAACCTTCGTGGTCTGCCAGCCAAACGTGCCAGCCGTCAAGGCCGCCGATGCCTGGGCCAGGTCGCTGTTGCTCATGCTGCGCGTGAAGTCAAAGTGCGCGTAGCTGACCACGCCCTTCACCCGCAGCCTCACCACGGTGTCGGCCGTTGCGCCGCTGTAGCTGAGCATCAGCGGGCCGCCATTCGGCGTCACGAACTGCGTGATTGCCTTGCCCAGCGGCACGGTAAACGAGTGAGGCTGGAGCGGGCGCGCGTAGGTATCGGCCGTATCCGTGAGCGGATTGCCCCAGCTGCGCAGATAGCTGGTCTGGATGCCCAGGCTGCCCACACCGGCCGTATCGACCACTTCAATCTGTACCTCCTTGGCTGGCAAGGCGCCGCGCCCGATCAGCGTGATACCACTGGTTTGCGGCAAGGTCACCAGGATGTCCTCCCAGTCGCTGCTCGGCACCAGCGTCTGCGCTGCGGCTGGCATGTAGTCACCCTGCCCGGCCGTCGCCGCCGTGGTGGCGCCGCGCGCGAACCACAGGAAAGAATCGCTCGCATAGGCCTGCAGGAACGGCGCTGCGGCACTGCGGCTGATATTGCCATAGGAAATCGTGCTGCGCTGCATGTCGGCCCACAGTACCAGCAAGCGGTGCAGCAGGTAACTACTCTCGCCCGCAAAGATATTCACCCCTGCGCCATTGAGCGCGGCAAGTTCATTGAGCACCATCTTGAAAGGTGTGGCAGAAGAACTGACGCTCGCCTGATTCAGCGACAGCGTGCCCTGCCCCAGCAAGCCCAGTGAGTTCACCAGGGCGCCCAGCTTGTCGGTCGAAGACAAAGACTGCGCGATCGTGCGGCTGCCAGAGACTGACACGACGCTGGCGCCGGCAAAATAATTACCAGGGTAAGCGCCCAAGCTCATGCCCATGGCCGCGAGCACCTGGCTGCCGCCATTTGATTGTTGCCAGTTCGGGTGCAGGTACATCACGGCCTTGCCGGCGGCCAGGTATTTCTGCACCTGTGCAGTCAGGCCGGCGCTCGCCGTCACGTTGGCGCCAAATACGATCAGGTCGGCATTGGTCCAGCAAGTGTTGCTGCTATCGGCCACTGCACAGCCCAGCGCTACAGGCGTCTTGCCGGTGCGGGTAATGAAGTTCTTGACATAGGCCGTGGTGTAGCCCGCGCTGGCGTACTTGATCGTCGCCGGCAACGTTCCGCTGCCCGAACCAGTCATCAGCCAGGTGAAGGCGCGCAGGAACTGCGGGTAATGCTGCTGTTCCTTGGTCGAACCGGCCATCCACTGCAACACATCGGCGCCATAGGCCATGCCGCGGCCCGCGCCGTCATTGCTCAGTGCGGCAATACCGGCTCCACTGTCCGACACGATATACGGTGTCGCCGTCGTCGATGCCATTACCCCGATGGCGGCACTGTTTGTACCCACGTTCAGCGCCAGGTTGATACCCTCGCTGCCATCGCCGTAGATTGACTTCAGCGCAGCGAGCTGGGCGCCATTCTTGCTGTTTGCCTCAGCAATGGCCTGCTCCAGCAGGCTGCTTGCATCCGCACTTTGCAAGCCGGTAGGATTGCCGCTAGCCAAGGCATCGCCGATGCGTTGTGCAACGGCATTGCTATCGTTATCGCTGGCACTTCCGCCACTGCCTGCACTTCCGTTGCCGGAACTAGCAATGCCGCCATTTTCCGTGCTGGTGCCAGCACCGATACCATTATTTGCGCCACTGCTGCTTACGCTATTGCCATTATTCGTGCCACTGTCGGCCGTTCCACCGCCACCGCAGGCGGCAAGCGTGGACGCCATGGCCAGGGCCAGGGCGAGTCTATACATTTGTTTCATTAAGTTCCTGACATGCTGATTTAAGCGACGATGGGAAAAATGGTAATTAAGCAAGCCCCAATAAATCCGAGGATTACTTTATCCTGTCCATTGTGGTCGCTCTGATTGATTGGCTTTTATATTTTTCGCAACAAGGTCTTACGAATCAATGATGATGTCGCCCCTTCTACAAGTAAGCGGATAAGCAACACCTCCCAGACTTGGAGGCAATGGCATAAAACCACCTAACTTATCGTATTTTCCATATAGTCAATTATATTCAAGGTTTTCATTGGGCTTAAGCTGGAGGCCGGCAGTTGCTGGTCCCTCCACCATCGCGCAAACATGGTTCGCTCTGCGTGATGCAAGCCCACATGCCAGGCCTAGCCTGGCCCTTGCCGCTTGTGCAAGCTGCTATGTCATGCCTCTCCATCCTGCCTCGCCATCTTCCGCACTCAAATTATTATCAAAAGAAATAGTTATGTGATGAATTTTCAACAAAACATAGCCTATGGAAATGATTGCATTAATTGCCTCATTTTTCTTATTTTCTCATACTCTTCTTCTTTTATGCCAATAAAAAATATGGCACGTATAATTTATGGAAAGGCAACTGCGGACGGGTGCAATTTCAACGTGAATTCGCAATTAACAAAAAAATCAGATAAATATAGAATCAACACCACTGTTGACAAAATACTTCCTGCAACTTGGCATGCAATGGGTATATTGGTTTATTGTTTTCCGAAACTCCACATAAGCTTGGTGGAGACGGAGTTCAGCCATTGCAATAAAATCATGGCTTTAAGGAGGCGCAGACATATTCACTTTTCAGCGATGAATTCAGCGCTGCAAAACTTCAAGTATGTGGCAGGGGGAGGTGTGACGAAGAGGTTGCAATTAAAGCAATTGAGACATTGATGGTTTAGCGCTGTTACACCAAATCACCGGCCTGAGCGCCTTTTCGCGCAGATCAGACCGATGGCAGGGATAGCCATTACGGTCGTTTCAGCTCGAAGGTTGTACCAAGGGCCAGTTCCACGTTCCGCACGGCATCTCGAAGCATCACTTCGATTCTCCAAGTTCCCGGTGGGTCATCAGGGTCACCCGAGAAGGCGACCACGGGCGCCGACATCCGCAGAGCGTATGGACTTCCTTGAATAGCTCCTGCAAAACAGGTCGCATCCTTCTGTTCATGCGAAACCTTGCCCGTAGGCGCAAGTATTCGGAAGTCGCATCGAACATTGGCCTTGCCCAGTTGGTCAAGCTTCGGATTTGCAAAGAATGTGAGGATGTAGACCTTCTTGCCGTAAGGAACAATCCCCGCTTTATTGAAATTCGGCTTTGTTTCGGGAGGAGTATTCCACTTCTTCTCCCAGTCTTCATCTGTCGTCGCCAGCAGCGAACCGGCAAAGTCATCCTTGGACTTCATCGCTTCCATCTCAGCAACGGGCCTTCCGCCGCTATCGCGCCAGCCAGCACCGCCCTGAATAGTCGGCTTACGCTTAAAAGTCCACTGACCGGCCTCCAAGCGCGTAAATTCATATTTTTCCGGTATCGCCTTCGCAAGAATGGCCGATAAGCAGAATTGTTCTGACTGAGTCAATCCACCTGCAAAGTAGATTTGCTCAAGGGTTTCGCCAACTCGACGATGTTGTCTGGCATTGGACTCCAGCGACCACATCGCAGCCATAAATACTGCCTCCAGAACTGCTTTGTCGCGGTCCTTTTCAGTTTTTTCTGACTTTGCGTACTGATCAAGAGCGCCAGAATATTTGTCGTAGTTAAGGGCAACAACAATGCGCCTGATTGGGTCTGCCTCGCCAGTTGCAAAGAAGTCGGCCCAAAGCATATCCAAAACCGCAGGCTCCTTTGGATTAATCGCTCTAATGTCGACCGGTTTCCCTCGGTATTTGCCAGCATCCGGCTGGCGGCCAAGATAATCCTGCGCTTCTCTAGTCCCCGACAGACTGGCTGCGAACAGCACCGTCTGGCGGTCATCTCCCTTCAGATCGCCAAGTTGGCTTAACCAGGCATCGACCTGCGTTGGATTCGCCGCCATGACTCTGCCCAGGAATACTGAAGTCAGAGCGGCCGACTCTGGATTAGAGAGGTTCCCCGCTTTGCTCAGTGCCTGGACTTCCGTGACAAAGCGTTCTGGCGTCGGGCTTTCGTAGTAGTGGC
The DNA here is from genome assembly GCF_051380875.1 of Janthinobacterium woesei. Lineage (NCBI taxonomy): Bacteria > Pseudomonadati > Pseudomonadota > Betaproteobacteria > Burkholderiales > Oxalobacteraceae > Janthinobacterium > Janthinobacterium woesei. The sequence goes on along the minus strand of NZ_JBNYXW010000014.1, from coordinate 97,926 downwards.
TAAGCCAGTCTTCTGCAAATGCGGTTTGCGCTGTCGCAAGAAGTATGATTGCAAGGAAATAAAGGAGGCGCATGGCTTGCTTGCTCATATGAGGGCTAACTGCGCATTTAGGGATAGCGCGCGCCGTGACAGGGGGAGGCAGATATCCAGCAGAGGCGGTATCAAGTTGCAGCAACCGCGCCGCGCTATTTTTTTGCGCCCCAAGCAACGTTCGAATGAGCGCACCTCTTTGGCACGAAATATCCGTGGATAAATTTGATAAGTCGATGGCATGGTGTTTTGCTTTCATGGGGGCCGTCGGCTATTGGCCGTTAGCCAACTATCTTGCAACTGTAACGCATTTAACAACAAGGCATCAGAAAAATAATATCAAAAAAGCCGAGATACGCCGTCCACATGCGCAACTATTCAGTTAGATCCCCAAACTTGCCGATCTACCTGCAACCGCACCGCCTCCGCCGTATTAAAATACCGCCCCATGACCTCCCCCGCCTCGACCTCGCCCCTACCCGACAGCATCCTGCTCCCTTCCCTGGCCGTACTGGGAGGACAGATTTCCGTCAATCTGGGGGCGGCGATTGCGAAAAATATGTTTCCCGTCATTAGCGTCGAGGGCATCACGGCGTACCGGGTGGGATTTTCGGCCTTGATCTTGCTGGCGATTTTCCGGCCTTGGCGTTTTAGCCTGACGCGCAAGGATGTGCTGAACTTGCTGGTCTACGGTTCCGTGCTGGGCTTGATGAATTTGCTGATTTACCGGGCGTTTGCGCTGATACCGATCGGCATTGCCGTGGCCATCGAGGTGACGGGGCCGCTGGCCGTGGCGATGTTGTCGTCGCGCCGGCCGCGCGATTTGCTGGCGGTGGCCTGCGCCGTGTTTGGCTTGTATCTGCTGCTGCCGCTGCAAGGCAGTCCGGGCAGCCTGGACCCGGTCGGCGTGGCGTATGCGCTAGGGGCGGCGCTGTGCTGGGCGCTGTATATCATTTTCGGCAAGCGCGCCTCGACCTTGCAGGGCGGCCAGGCCGTGGCTTGGGGCATGACGGTGGCCGCGATGGTAACGGTGCCCATCGGCATCACCTATTCGGGCACGGCCCTGCTGGCGCCATCGATTGCCTTGATGGGCTTGGCGATTGCCATGCTGTCGAGCGCCTTGCCGTACTCACTGGAAATTTTTGCCCTGCGCCGCTTGCCGCAAGGCGTGTTCGGCATGTTCAGCAGCGCCGCGCCAGCCGTCAGTGCGCTGGCCGCCATGGCGGTGCTGGGAGAGCTGCTGAGCCTGACCCAGTGGTTGGCCATCGGCTGCATCGTCTTTGCTTCGGCCATGGCCGCGCTGGGTGCGCAAGGCGGCAAGCGCTAGCTGCACTGCATTGCGTTGCGGGCGCTGCATAGCGGCCGACGGGCAGGGTTCCGCCCTGCCCTGTAAAATGCATGCTCCCCCTCCAAGCACCAGCACCTTGCTTTACACATGAAAAAATTGTTGCCACATCGTTCACGCCATCGTTCCACCCTGCGCACTGCGCTGGCCGTCAGCGTGGCGGGCTTGCTGTTCACACAAAGCACCCTGGCCAACGCTGCCGCAGCAGTTGCACCGGCAGCGCCCGCCCTCAAGGGCAATACCGAAGCGGGCAAGGCGGCGTTTCACAAGTGCGCTTCCTGCCACCAGGTGGGCGCATCGGCGCGCGGCGGCTTCGGCCCCAAGCTGACGGGCGTGATCGGGCGCAAGGCCGGCGCCACTGCCGATTACCGCTATTCGGCGGCCATGAAAAATGCCAATATCATCTGGACCGAGCAAAACCTGGCCGCCTTCCTGAAAGCGCCCAGCGATTTCATTCCCGGTAACAACATGCGCTTCTGGGGCATCGGCAATGCGCAGCAGGTGGCCGATTTGCTGGCCTACCTGCGCACGCAATAAGGCTATCCCCGACAACTTGCCGAGTTGCCTGCTGTTGCTAAACAATCAGTGTTTAATTCCAATATAGAAATATTTATAGATTACTTAGTACCTCACTGCTACACTCATTTCACCCCAGCAACTTCAGGGGCACAGTGCCGTGCGATGCTGCATGCATGGGTAGCGGCCACCATGGGACAACAGCTGAGGGGACATGAATATTTCAAACATACGTATCGGTGTACGCCTGACGGTCGGTTTTCTGCTGGCATCGCTGCTGCTGGCGGTGGTCGTCAGCATCAGCACCTGGCAACTGTCGACAGTGAGCAGCGAAATCGATGCCAGCGTGTACCAGCGCTATGCGCGCATCGAGCAATTGCAAGCCTTGCGCGCGCAAGCCCAGCCAAGCCAGCAGGACGCCCAGCGCATTGACCAGCAGATCGCGGTGCAATCGGCGCAGATGCGCACGGGGGCCGATGTGGCGATCAAGCGGGCGCACAACATGAGCATGCTGATCATTGCGCTGGGCGTCATCGGTGGCGTGCTGAGCCTGGCGACGGCGTGGTTCATCAGCAGCGGCATCGTGCGGCCCTTGCGCCATGCCGTCAAGGTGGCGCGCAAGGTGGCAGGCGGCGACCTGAGCGGCAATATCCGCGTCGAGTCCCGCGACGAAGTGGGCCAATTGCTGCAGGCGCTCAAGGAGATGAACGCCAGCCTGATCAATATCGTGGGCGAGGTGCGCGGCGGCACGCAGGACATTGCGGGCGCCTCGGGCGAGATTGCCGCTGGCAACCTGGACTTGTCGCAGCGCACGCAGGCGCAAGCTAGTTCACTGGAGCAGACGGCCGCCTCGATGGAAGAACTGACGGCTACCGTCAAGCAGAATGCGGACAATGCGCGGCAAGCCAACCAGCTAGCGCAATCGGCTGCCGAAGTGGCAGGCAAAGGGGGCACGGTGGTGGCGCAAGTGGTCGAGACCATGACCTCGATCAATGCTTCGTCGAAAAAAATTGTCGATATCATCGGCGTCATCGACGCCATCGCCTTCCAGACGAATATCCTGGCCCTGAACGCAGCCGTGGAAGCGGCGCGGGCGGGCGAGCAAGGGCGCGGCTTTGCCGTCGTGGCCGCCGAGGTACGCACCCTGGCGCAACGTTCGGCCGGCGCCGCCAAGGAAATCAAGCAGCTGATCGGCGACTCCGTCGAAAAAGTCGATGCGGGCGCCCGCCTGGTCGACACGGCGGGCGCCACTATGCGCGAGATCGTTGCCAGCGTACACCGCGTAACGGACATCATGGGCGAAATCAGCATGGCCAGCGGCGAGCAACTGTCCGGCATAGAGCAAGTCACTGCCGCCATTGTGCAGATGGAACACGTAACGCAGGAAAACGCGGCGCTGGTGGAGCAGGCGTCGACGGCGGCCGCCGGCATGCAGCAGCGCGCCACGCAGCTGTCGGGCACGGTGGGCATCTTCAGGCTAGGCAATGAGGTGGCAGCAGCCCACGCGGCGCCCGCCATCAACCTCGTCGCGGCGCAAGAACGCGCCGCCAGTCCCAAGCCACCAGCGCGCCGCCCATCCCTTGCTACAGTTAGAGCGCGGCTGAAAGCCTGAGTTCCGCCTTATAGCTGATTTTATAGCTGATTTTATAGCTGATTTTTACAGCTGATTTTTATAGCAGATTGTTGTAGCTGCTTGTACATGATGGTGGTGGCATCGAGCCTGTCGCCCGCTGGCGCCAGCGCGTAGGCGGGGATGCTGCCCGACACCACGTAGCCCAGCGACAAATACAACCCTTCGGCATGGTCGCTGCTACGCGTATCGAGCGTCAGCAGGCTGCGCGGCAACTGGCGCGCCTGCGCTTCCAGCGCCTGCATCAGCAGGCGGGCGATGCCGCGCCGGCGAAACGCGGGGGCAACCAGCAGCTTGCGCACGTCGGCCCGGTGTTCCTGGTTGGGATTGGTATCCCAGTCCAGCTGCACGGCGCCCGCCACCCGCCCATCCACTTCGGCCACCAGCAGCAGGCGCACGCCGCGCGTGACGGCTGGCAGAACGTTTTCCATCCAGAATGCCTGGCTGGCCGCCACGTCAAAGGGCAGGATAAAACCGATGCTGGCGCCGTCGTGCACGCAGTCTTGCAGCAAGGCACCCAGTTCGGGCAGGCGTTCGCGTATATCGGCGGCGGTGAACAGACGTAGCGATGGGTGCATGGTGGCCTCAGACGATGAAAAGAAAATAGCGGGCGCCGCTGCCGGGCGGCGTGGCAAAGGCGCTGGCGCCGTGTAACTGGTAGCGCAGACAGTCGCCGGCCAGCAACTCGTGGGAGCGGCCGTCGACGGTCACGTGCAATTTGCCCTCTTGCAACACCAGATGATGTTCCATGCCGGGCTGGGGTGAGGCGGCATAAGTGATCGTCACGCCCACGTCCAGCTCGCATTCGAGCGCTTCGCCGGCCAGCGCACGCGCCGGCGGCGAGACGGATCGGCGGCGAAAGCCAGTCTCCGGATCCGTCCACACGTTTTGCTGGGCACGCCGCAACACGGGCGCAAAGTCGTCTTCCACCATGCGCAGCAGGCGCGACATGGCCAGCCCATACGCGGCGCACAGCAGGCCCAGCACCTTTGTGGTGGGGCTGACTTCGCCATTTTCCAGGCGCGACAAGGTGGCGCGGCTGACCTGGCTGACGCTGGCCAGCTGGTCCAGCGACCAGCCGTGCTCCATGCGCAACTGTTTCAGGTGCTGCGCCAGGCGCTGCTCGGTACTATCGCTTATTTCCATATTTTCCATATATGGGAATTTATTCCTAAAACGGGAATTCGTCAAGCCTGGCCGTACGGTGGCGCAACGCACAGAGCGGCGGACAGGAATCGGCCATCATGGCCTTATCCCTACAAGGAGAAGCCATGTCTGCCACTCCAGCCACTCCCCCCGTCCCTCCGACTCCCCAGCCGCGCGAGGGCCAGGCGCCCGCCCCGCTGGGCAGGGACGAATTTCATCTGCAATTCATCCGCTCGTTTGCCGACCCCACCTTCGACGCCGTGCGCGGCGCGCTGGTGCAGGTGGAAGACGTTGCATGGAGTAATTACCAGGATGGCCGCAAGGCACCCGTCACGCAAAAGGCGGGACCAGGTTTTGCGGACCCCGACTACGATCTATCGGTGGAATGGAAAGCCACGCGCGACCGCCTGCTGGCCGCCGAGGCACGCCAGAAAAATCCCACCACGCCATCGCGCGTGCTGCTCATTTGCGGCGCGGCGCGCAACGACGGCTCTTGTCCCGGAGAAATCTCGAAGACCTGGCGCATGACAAAGTGGGCCAGCGAAGTATTGCAGGCGGACGGCATCGAGGTAGATATACTCGATCTGAGCCTGCTGATTTCCTCCTACGACTTGCACATTCACCCGTGCAAGGCTTGTGTCTCCACAGCCATGCCGCTGTGCCACTGGCCCTGCAGTTGCTACCCGAACCACGGCGAGCGCCAGACGAACGACTGGATGGCGGACATTTACGAGCGCTGGACGGCCGCGCACGCCGTCATCATCCTCACCCCCGTGTACTGGTACCAGACGCCCGGCGTGCTGAAGCTGATGATAGACAGGCTGGTGTGCGCCGATGGCGGCAACCCCGATCCCACCTCCACGCACGGCAAGAAGGCCGTGGAAGCGAAGGCACTGGAGTTGAAAGGCTGGGATTACCCGAAACACCTGGCGGGGCGCGCTTATGGCCTCGTCGTGCATGGCGACGTGGCCGGCATCGAAGGCGTGCGGCGGGGCTTGTCAGACTGGCTAGACTGGATGGGCCTGGTCGACGCAGGCGCCAAATCGCGGCTGGACCGTTACGTCGGCTATTACGACAGCTATGCGCAAAGCCATGAAGCGCTGGACCGCGACACGCCCATGCAGGAAGAAGTGCGCAACGTGGCGCGCGCCGTCGCCGAGGCCGTCAAACGCCTGCGCGCGGGCACCCTGGCGCCGCCCGATGCGGCACTACAGCCACCCCGCCCCAAATAATGCCGGGCGCAAGGCATCCGTAGCTACCCCGCCATGCGCGAGGCGTGGCGGCACAGTTCCAGGAAGCCCGCCAGGCGCGGCGAGAGGATCTTTTTAGACTGGCGTATCAGGTAAAAGTTGCGCTCCAATGGCGGCAACATGGTATCGAGCTCCACCAGTTGCCCGCTGGCCAGCAAATCAGCCACCACCACGCGCGACAGGCAAGCGATGCCCAGCCCGGCCGCCGCGCCATACTTGATCGCTTCTGAATTACTGAACTCGCCTGCGGCCCGCAGATAGTGCAAATACGGCACCAGCGCCTGTTCGACCGCCTCGCGCGTACCCGAGCCTGCTTCGCGCAGCAGCCAGCCTGCCTGGTTCAATTCCGCAAAACTGAGAAAATGACGCAATTGCGCCAGTGGATGCGTGGGCGCGGCCACGATCAGCATCTGGTCCGTCAGCCACGGCTCCACCAGCAAGCCCGCCTCATGGCATGGCCCTTCGATCAGGCCGATATCGACGCGGAACTCGGCCACGGCGGCGGCGATATCGGCCGTGTTGGCAATCGTCACCTGGGGAATGCTGCGCCCGTACTGCTGCGATGCCTGCGCCAGGATCTGCGGCAGCAGATAGATACCGATGGTGGTGCTGGCGCCAATTTGCAGGCTGACGGGCACGGACGGGTCGGCGCCCGCGAACTGGCGCTCGATGCTGGCGGCCGCGTCGCGCATCTGCCGCGCCTGCGGCAACAGCAGACGGCCATTGTCGTTGAGCACCAAGCGCTTGCCCACCCTGTCGAACAGTTGCGCACTGAGCAAGGTTTCCAGCTCGTTCAGGGCTGCGCTGGTGGCCGATTGCGATAGTGCAATGTGCTCGGCGGCCGCACTGGTGCTGCCCATGTCCGCCACGGCCAGGAAGATTTGCAATTGCCGCAAAGTTAATGACATGCGTCCACTTCTCCAATCTACCTATTTTTAAGGTTAAACCTACAAAAACAATCCGTTTTACCATTTAATCGTCGAACTGTACAGTCATGCCATACAAAAACAGCACCATGGAGCACGGCATGTCATCCTTATCGACCACCAATACAAACAGTTTTAGCGACCGCTACGGCCGGCTGCTGCCCGGCTTGATGCTGAACGGCGTCATCGCCTATGGCGCCATTCAGCTGGGCAAGCTCGAATGGATGCAAAGCCATGGCATGAGCGCGCTGACGCTGGCCATCATCCTCGGCATCATGCTCGGCAATAGCGTATATGCGCGCCTGGCGCCCACCTGCGGCGCTGGCGTGGGCTTTTCCAAACAGACTTTATTGCGCCTGGGCATCATCCTGTATGGCTTCCGCCTGACGTTCCAGGATATCGGCCAGGTGGGCCTGGCCGGCATCACCATCGATGCGCTGGTGCTCACATCCACCTTTGGCCTGGCCATGTTGCTGGGCACCAAGGTATTCAAGCTCGACCGCAACAGCGTTATCCTGATCGGCGCCGGCAGCTCGATCTGCGGCGCCGCAGCCGTGATGGCCACCGAGCCCGTCGTCAAGGGGCGCAGCGAAGACGTCACCGTGGCCGTCTCGACCGTGGTGGTATTCGGCACCATCGCCATCTTTCTATATCCGCTGCTATACAAGCTCAACCTTCAGCTGAACCTTCAAATGAACCTGGGCTGGCATGTGCTGGCGGCAACGCCTGCCGCCTTTGGCGTGTACATCGGCTCGACCGTGCATGAGGTGGCGCAAGTGGTGGCAGCCGGCAAGTCGATCGGCCAGGAAACGGCGAATGCGGCCGTGATCGCCAAGATGGTGCGCGTGATGATGCTGGCGCCCTTCCTCGTCATCCTGTCTGCGGTATTGGCGCGCGGCAAGGCCAAGGGTGGAGACAGCGGCAAGGAAAAAACGGCCAAGCTGGCCATTCCCTGGTTTGCCTTCATATTCATTGGCGTCGTGGCCTTCAATTCGCTGGGCTTGCTGTCGGCGCCCGCCGTGGCCAGCATCACCGATATCGACACGGCCTTGCTGGCCATGGCCATGGCAGCCCTGGGCTTGACGACGCACATGTGGGCCATCCGCCGCGCCGGCATCAAGCCTTTGCTGCTGGCCGGCCTGCTGTTCTGCTGGCTGATCGCCGGTGGCGCCGCCATCAACCATGCGGTGGCCAGCCTGTTTGCATGATGTCAAGCTAAGGTGAGCTGATCTGAGCCTGATACAAGCCGGGGCGGCCGACGCGGGCGTCAAAAACTTCGTACAATAAGCGTGTTTTGACTCCCCAATCCAGCCCCGGCCCACCCAGGAATTTTCATGCATCTCTCGAACTGGCTGCTTTTCTGCAGCGTTGCCCTGCTCGTCACGTTTTCTCCCGGCCCCGCCGTCCTGCTGGCCATTTCCAACGCCATCGCCGTCGGCCCGCGCCGCGCGATGATCAGCAGCATGGGCAATGGCTTTGGCTTGTTCATCATTTCCGGCGTGGCCATGGCCGGCATGGGCGTCGTGCTGGCGACTTCGGCCACGGCCTTCATGCTGCTGAAACTAGCTGGCGCCCTGTATCTGGTGTACCTGGGCATCAAGCAATGGCGCAGCAAGACCAGCATCGTTGCCAATGCGCCCGTGGCGCCCGGCGCGGCGAACCCGAATTCCTTCTGGAAACTGTTCCGCCAGGGCTTGACGGTGGCGCTGACCAATCCCAAGGCCATCCTGTTCTTCTCGGCCCTGCTCCCGCAATTCATCACCCCTGGCGAGCCCGTGGGCATCCAGTTTGTCGTGCTGACGACGTCGTTCGTCGCCTGCGCCATGCTGGCCCACTTGTTCTACGCCAACCTGGCGCGCCTGCTGAAAACGCAGCTGGCCACGCCAGGGCGCGCCAGGATGTTCAACCGCATCTCGGGCGGCGCCTTCGTCCTGCTGGGCTTGAGCTTGCTGCGTTTGCGCAGCAAGGCGGCGTAACGATTACTTAAGAAATGGTATCGGCGATGCGCTGCGACAGCGCCTGCGCCAGTTTCTGTATATGGTAGCCATCGACAAAGCCATGGTGGGCCTGCGCGGAAAACGGCACCTTCATGCGCCCATCGTCTTGCGTTGGACCGAACTTGCCCCAGGTAAAGGTGGGAATGTCGGCGTCGCGGTGATGGTAGACCGGGTGCTCGATGGCCGCCAGGTCCAGCCACGGCAGGCAGGTGATGAAAATATTGTTGCGCTGCTCGCGCTCGCTCATCTCCTCACCCGTATTGATGAGCGCAGGACTGGCTTCGGCGATGCGTTTCGCTTCCAGGCTGCGTTCGATGAATAAATCGAGCTGGTCCGTCATCGTGAAGCGCGTGTAGTTGAGGTTCTCGTCGCTATTGATGACGGTGTACGAGGCGGGAAAATCGTCGATCCTGATCACCTCACCCTGGTAGATGCGGTACATGAAATTGTCGATTTCCCTGACCGTGTTCAATACGCAGAACAGAAAGAAGTGAAACACCGGGATCTGGCGCGCCTTGCACCAGGGACGGAAATCGGGCACGTCGAGGTGGAAGTTGATGTTGACCAGGGGATTGTCGAACGCGCGGAACAAGTCATAGCGGTCGCGCCGCTTTTCAAAATTTTTCATGCGGCGAGTGTAGACGATGGGGATGCTGGTAGGCAAGTAGCGGTGCCAGGCAAACTGATGCCCGACACGAGCCAACTCCTGCAACATTACAAATAGCGGCGCTTGCGCAGGCGTTTCGCGGAAATGATTTCGAATCCTGCACCGAGCACAAAGAAAATGGCCGAGCCCTGTTCCAGCCCAATGCCATACAGTAGCAATGCCAGTACGATGAATCCTGCCGTGATCAGATGACGCATGGCGAATCTCCGTTGTTTGACGCAAAGCAGTATGCCAGACAATTCTTCCGCCATGGCGAAATGCGCTTGTTTCACGCCACCGCCCGCCTCGTGCGTGTCGGTGACGATGGACGAGTACGAACCGCGCATTGGCGTCTTGATTCGACAATAGCTGGCAAGCATCGCCGCTGATCCGTGTCGCCACCATTGAACGACTCTTCGGCCCCTCGCGCCACCTCACGGCGGCGCGAGGGTACTCGCCTTACTTGCCCATCGCATCCTTGGCCATGCCATCCTTTTTCATCTCGTCCTTCTTCATGCCGTCTTTCGCCATGGCATCTTTTGCCATGCCATCCTTGGCCATGTGGTCTTTCTTCATGTGTTTCTTGGCCATCGGCTTGTGCATGGCGTCCTTGTGCATGCCGTCCTTGCCCATGGCGTCCTTGTGCATGCCGTCCTTGCCCATGGCATCCTTGTGCATGGCATCGGCCGAGGCATCCTTGGCCATCGGGTCTTTCTTCATGGCATCCTGGGCGAAGGCGGCGCCCGACAGGAAGATGGCGGTAGCGATGATGGCGGTGATCGTGGTTTTCATGATAAGTCCTTGTCTCAGTGTTAAATGGGCGAGATTGCCCGGTGTTAAAACTGCTGCTGTACTACAGGTGCTACTCAAAATATTCAAGATCCGCCGAACCAGTTGTAGCCCTGATCTTCCCAATATCCGCCCGGATAGGTATTGGTGACGAAAATGGCCTGGATGTGCTTGGGGTTCTTGTAGCCCAGCTTGGTCGGCATACGCAGTTTCATGGGGTAGCCATACTTGGGCGGCAATTCCTGGCCGTCGTAGGTCAGCGCCATGATGGTTTGCGGATGCAGGGCCGTGGCCATGTCGATGCTGGTGTAGTAATCGTCGGCGCACTTGAAGCCGATGTATTTGGCTGTCTTGTCGGCGCCAATCAGGGTCAGGAAATGCGCGAACGGCACGCCGCCCCATTTGCCGATGGCGCTCCAGCCTTCCACGCAGATGTGGCGCGTGACTTGCGTTTCCTGCGGCAAGGCGCGCAATTGCGGCAGGCTCCATGGCTTTTTGTCGGCCACCAGGCCGCTCAGTTCGAGCCGCCAGACGTCGCCATCGACCTCCTGCACCTCATCCTCGGCGTAATAGGCGTTGAACGGAAATGGCCTGGTGATCATGGAATCGGAATAAGTCGGCGCCAGTTTCGTGGGATCAAACAGCCAGCCCTGCACCCTGTCATTGAAGCGCGAGATGGACGTCAATGCCGTGTCGATGCTGGACTGCTCGCTGACATTGCAGCCTGTCAACAGCGACAGGCCGCCCAGCGTCAGGCTGCGCTGCAAGAACAGGCGCCGCGACGGCTGTTTGATCTGGCGCAAGGCTAGCGCCAGCATGGCCTGGCCCTGCTCTTGCACGATGATGGTTTTTTTCATGACGTTCTCCCCTTAGCGGCCGCGCAGCATGGCCAGCAAGGTGCGCGGCACCAGCGCCACCATCGCCAGGTGTACGCCGACAAAGCCCACCAGCAGCGCCATGGCGATGAAATGCACGCGGCGCGCGCTGTCGTAGCCGCCCATCAGTTCGCGCAGCATGGGAAACTGCACGGATTTCCACAGCACCAGGCCGGACAGCACCAGCACGATGCAATCGAGCATGACGAACAGGTAGGCGGCGCGCTGCACCATGTTGTAATGGCGCAGGTCGGCATGGGCCAGCCTGCCTTTCAGCGCAGAGACAAAATCGTCCAGCAGCAAGCGTGGCGACAGGGGAAAGAACTGGCGCCGCAACCGTCCCGTAGCAATATTGATCAGCAGATACAGCAGGCCATTGGCCACCAGCAGCCACATGGCGGCGAAATGCCATTGCAGGGCGCCGCCCAGCCAGCCGCCCAGCGTCAGCGCGCGCGGCAGCTCGAACGGAAAGAAAGGCGCCGCGTTGTAGATGCGCCAGCCGCTGGTGGCCAGCAGCACCACGGCCACGGCATTGAGCCAGTGGGTGATGCGCAGCCAGGCGGGATGTATGGCGGCGGTGGAAACAACATGCGTGTGCATCACAGTACTCCCTTGGCGCATTGCGCCGTGCTGACCGCTTGCAGGATGGCGCTGCTGTCGGCGCCCTGTACGAAAGCGACGATTTGCAGGTTTTCAGGGCGCCAGCTGGAGGGCAGGCGCACTTCGCGGCGCAGCTGGGCGTTGCCTTGAACCAGCGCTACCGGTCCCAGCCACCATCGCACGGCAGCATCGTGCTGCAGCGTGGCGCCACGGTTTTCACCGCGCAGCACCCTGGAAACGATGCCGCTTTCGCTAATCGCCAGGTACAGCAAGCCGCTAGTGCGTGCATCGGGCGCCACGGCATTGGCTTCCAGCAACAGTTTGCCGCCCGGCCCGGGCGTGGCGGACAGGCCGATATTCACGGGCGCGCTGATGGCATTGATGCGGCCGATGGCGGCCGGCAGCTGCTCCTGCCAGCCGCGCAATGCCGTACCGCCGACGAAAAACTGCGGCGTGTAGGCGACGTGGCGCGGCTGGTAGCGCAGCAGTTCGGCCTGGCGCGCATCGAATTGCGGCTGCGCCAGCGGGTCCGCCCAGCCGATCTGGTCCCAGTAGGTGACGTGCAGGGCCAGCGGCACGATCAGGCTGGCCGTTCCCGCTTCCTTGCGCAGGGCATTTAACCGTTGGTCAGCCGGTGGACAGCTGGAACAGCCTTCGCTGCTGTACAGCTCCACCAGCGCCGCCGTCTGCTGGCCACTCTTGACGGCACAGTGCTGGCCGATCGCCAGTTGCGCGGCCGCCGGGCCCGCCACGCTCACGCCCAGCACGGGAAGAAGGAGTATTGCAAGGCGGTGCTTGATGTCCATGGTCTTTAGCCGGTATATTGAATTAAGAAGCGTGCTTACCCGTCAATTCGCCGCGCTGTATGGATTGGTTACAGCCGCCATCGATTATTTTTGAATTTATTTTTTCATCGCCTGTCACCAAAGGCCTGCATGCAACGAATACCTGTGAGCGAGCATCTGCATGGCACGGAATTGCGGCTGCATGGGCTGATGCTGCGCGGGCTCGATGGCGATGCGCAGGCCTACCGCAGTTTCCTGCAGGCAACTAGCCAGCATTTGCGCGCTTTTTTGCGGCGGCGTTTGCAGCGCTGGCCGGATGAGGTGGAAGACTTGGTGCAGGAATGCCTGCTAGCCATCCACAACCAGCGCCTGACGTATGACACGGGCGTGCCGCTGACGTCGTGGATCCATGCGATCGCCCGCTACAAGCTGATCGACTGGCTGCGCCGGCATGCGCGGCGCGATGCGCTGCACCAGCCGTATGACGAGGAGGCTGGCACGCAGGAACTATTTAGCAGCGCCGACGCGGAGGCGGCCGAGGCCAGCCGCGACTTGGGCAAGCTGCTGGCCAGCTTGCCGGCGCAGCAGCGCGACGCCATCGTGCATACCAAGCTCGATGGCTGGTCCGTGCGCGACACGGCCAGCGCCATGAACATTTCGGAAGCCAGCGTCAAAGTGGCCGTGCATCGCGGCTTGAAGACACTGGCAGCCAATTTAAGGAGTGCCACATCATGAAAACCGATGCTTTGATCGCCATGCTGGCCAGCGGCGCCGACGTGGCCAGCCCAGTGCCGCCGGGCGCCGCCGGGCGCGCCACCACCACCCTGGGCGCAGGCCTGCTGGCCAGCGTGGCGCTGATGGCCATGCTGCTGGGCGTGCGTCCCAACCTGGAACAGCTGGCCCTGCTGCCCGACTTCTGGATCAAGGTCGGTTTCGTCGCGGCGATCACCGTGGCCAGCTGGCATGCGGCCCACCGCCTGTGCCTGCCCGCTGCAGATACGCGCGCCCTGCCCCTGCTGATCGCCATGCCCCTGCTGCTGATGTGGGCGCTGGGCGCCATCAGCATGAACGAAGCACCGCCAGAACAACGCGCCGAGCTGTTCTGGGGCGCCACCTGGCGCAGTTGCCCCCTGCTGATCGCCATGCTGGCGCTGCCCATCCTGGCCGCCGCTTTGCGCCTGATGCGCCAGCTGGCGCCCACGCGCTTGCGCCTGGCCGGCGCTGCCGCCGGTTTTGCCGCCGGCTGCATGGCAGCCCTCGTGTATTGCCTGCATTGCCCCGAGCTGGCCGCCAGCTTCGTCGGCTTCTGGTACGTGCTGGGCATGCTGGTGCCGACCGCCATCGGCGCCGCCATCGGGCCGAAAGTGCTGGCCTGGTAAGCGGCTGGCAAGCCCGCCGTGCGCACTTTCTCCATGTTGACAAAAAATTGAATCCGATCCCTCCCGCCATGCGTACAAGCCATGCAGCCTGCAGTTTTTTGGACTCGTTGGTCAACGTATATAAAAATCGGGAGAATCGAAATGTCTTTATCACTATCGAAAACCGCGCTCGGCGCGGCCATCCTGGGCAATTTGCTGGCGGCGGCCTTTGCCCCATCGGCTTTTGCCTCCAGCCACCGCGAAGCGCCGTTCATCACGCAAAACCCGAAAGTCGACGCCACCGACTTTTACATGTTTCGCAGCTATGAAACGGGCCGCGGCGCCTACACCACCGTGGTGGCCGACTATATTCCCCTGCAAGACGCCTACGGCGGGCCGAACTACTTCTCCATGGATCCAGCCGCCCTGTACGAGATTCATATCGACAACAATGGCGACGGCAAGGAAGATATCACCTTCCAGTTCCGCTTTACCAACACCATCAAGGATGGCCAGTTCACCGTGGGCGGCAAGAAAGTGTCGATTCCGCTGGTCATCAATGGCGGCGCCATCGATACCGTCAATCCGGCCGGCCTGAACGTGCGCGAAACGTATAGCGTGACGGTCGTGCGGGGCGACCGGCGCACCGGCACGAGGAGCAGCGTAACCAATGCCACGGGCGGCGGCACGACCTTCGACAAGCCGGTCGACAATATCGGCAACAAGGCCATCCCCAACTACGCCGCGTATGCCGCGCAGCATGTGTACGCCGTCAACATCCCCGGCTGCGCCACGCCGGCGCGCCTGTTCGTCGGCCAGCGCAAGGACCCGTTCGTGGTGAATCTGGGTGAAACGTTCGACTTGATCAATATCAAGGCGCCCGCCACGGAGTTTGCCGCGAATGCGGAGTCGGCAGCCAAGGATGACCTGGCCCGGAAAAACGTCACTGCCATCGAAATGGAAGTGCCGACGGCCTGCCTGACGGCGGGCGCCGACCCCGTCATCGGTGGCTGGACCACGGCCAGCCTGCGCCAGGGCCGCTTGCTCAACCCGGCGCCAGGCACCACGACCTCGGCCTCGAAGGAAGGCGGCGCGTGGGTGCAGGTGTCGCGCCTGGGCATGCCGCTGGTGAATGAACTGGTGATCGGATTGAAGGACAAGGACCGCTTCAACGCCAGCAAACCGTCGAGCGACGCGCAATTCGCCGATTACGTGACCAATCCGACGGCGCCGGCGCTGGTGGAAGTGCTGTTCGGCTCGGCTGGCGCCAAGGCGCCCACCAACTTCCCCCGCAACGACCTGGTGGCCACCTTCCTGACGGGCATCAAGGGCGTCAACCAGCCCACCACCGTGACGGCGTCGGAAATGCTGCGCCTGAACACCTCCATCGCGGCCACCAGTGTCGGTACGCAAAACCGCCTGGGCGTCATCGGCGGCGATAACGCGGGCTTTCCGAATGGCCGCCGCCCCGGCGACGACGTAGTCGACGTGGTGCTGCGCGTCGCCATGGGCAAGCTGTGCACCCTGAACATCGGCTGCGCCCCGGCCGACGCACCGGCTGGCGGCCTGCACTTCACGGATGGCGCCTTCCTCGACGAAACCTTTTTCACGGCAGGCTTTCCCTACCTGAAAACGCCCGTGGCCGGTTCGCCCCAGCTGTAAGCCTCCCCACTGACAGGAGTACGCGATGAAAAAGCACTATGCAATCAGCGCCCTGGCGCTCACAGCCTTGCTGGCCGGCTGCGGCGGCGGCAGCAGCAGCACCGATAGCGGCAGCGGCGGCGTCAATCCGCCACCCGTGGCCTTGCTCGATGCGTTTTATGTGGCCGTCAGCAACGTCATCCTGACCACCAGCGATGACAAGGAAGGCGTGGGCATCGACGCCATCATGGCGACGTCTCCGGACAATACGGAGCCGGTACCGCTGTAAGCGCCTGCAGGCGCCGGGAGGGCCATATCCCCCCGGCGCCTGTGCCACTCCACCATTAAGCGGGAAACGTACGCGATGAAAACTCTCATTTCCCTGCTGTGTTCCTGCCTGCCCCTGCTGGCTCTGGCTGCCCCCTACACGCCCAAGGATGGCAGCGCCGTCATCGAGCAGCTGCCGCGCCGCGCCGATGCCACGCAGATCGCGCTGCGCGGCTTGCGCCAGCAATTAAATGCCACGCCGCAAGACTTGGCCCTGGCGACAAGCCTGGCGCAGCGCTATATCTCCCTCGCGCGCAGCGAAACGGACCCGCGCTACCTGGGCTATGCGCAGGCGGCGCTGGCGCCCTGGTGGCAGCAGGCCGCGCCGCCTGTGCCCGTGCGCCTGCTGCGCGCCACCATCTTGCAAAGTACCCACCAGTTCGGTCCTGCCCTGCAAGACCTCGATGCCGTCCTCGCCCAGCAGCCGCAAAACGGCCAGGCCTGGCTGACGCGCGCCACCGTGCTGACCGTACAGGGCGACTACGCCAGGGCCACGGCGGCCTGCGCGCGCCTGTCGGCCTTGACGACGCAGCTCGTCACAGTCACCTGTATTGCCAACGTGGCCAGCGTCACGGGCCGCGCCGCCACCAGCGAGCAACTGCTGGACCTGACCTTGCAGCGTAGCGCCGGCGTGGCGCCCGAACTGGAAAGCTGGGCCATGACCCTGCTGGCGGAAATGGCCACGCGCCGGGGCGAAAACGCGCTGGCCGAGGCGCGCTATACGAAAGCGCTGGCGCAGCAGCCGCGCGACAGCTATCTGCTGGGCGCCTACACGGATTTCCTGCTCGACCAGCAACGCCCGCGGGAAGTCGTCAAGCTATTGCAAGACCAGCAGCGCATCGACGCCCTGCTGCTGCGCTACGCGCTGGCCCTGCAGGCGCTGCCCGGCCGGCAAACGGCTTTCCAGGCGGCAAAAGTCGAACTGGCGGCGCGCTTCCATGCCGCCATGCAACGGGGCGACACCGTGCACCAGCGCGAGCAAGCCCGTTTCGCCCTGTTCCTGCAGCAAGATGTGCCCGCTGCCCTGCAGTTGGCGCAAAAAAACTGGGCCATCCAGAAGGAAGTTCCCGACATGCGCATCTTGCTCGAAGCAGCGCTGGCCGCGCGCAATTACCCGGCGGCGCAACCCGTGCTGGCCTGGATCGCCGCCAATGGCGTGGAAGACGTGGCCTTGCACCGGCTGGTCAGACAGCTGGGGCCGCTTGACGGCCAGAAAATCAGCGCCGCGAAGAAAGCGGGTACCCTGTGAAGCTGCACCTGCCCGCCCTGTTCTTGCTACTCTGCGCCTGGATCGCTCCCGCGCAGGCGCACAAGCCCAGCGACAGCTACCTGAGCCTGGCGGTGCACGGCCAGCAAATCGAAGGGCAATGGGATATCGCCCTGCGCGACCTCGATTTCGCCATCGGCCTCGACGGCAACGGCGACGGCGCGCTGACCTGGGATGAAATCCGCGCCCGCCACGACGCCATCGCCGCCTACGCGCTGCAGCGCCTGCAAGTGGCCAGCGACCAGGGCGTGTGCCCGCTCAAGGCTGGCGAACAGCTGATCGACAGCCACACGGACGGCGCCTACAGCGTGCTGCGCTTCCACGCAGCGTGCCCCGGCGACGCCGCGCCGACCAATTTAAGCATAGGCTACACCCTGTTCGCCGACCTCGATCCGCAGCACAAGGGTTTGTTAAAAATCAATAGCGACGGCAACACGCAGACGGCCATCTTCGACCCGGACAGCCCGCGCCAGACCATCTCGCTGGCCGCGCCCAACCGCCTTGCGCAGTTCGGCGCCTATGTCAAGCACGGTATCTGGCATATCTGGATCGGCTACGACCATATCCTGTTCTTATTGTCGCTGCTGCTGCCAGCCGTGCTGCTGCCGGGCGTGCGCGATGGGCAGCAAGGCTTGAAGGCGGCGTTTGTCGACGTGCTGAAGGTGGTCACGGCGTTCACGCTGGCCCATTCCATCACCTTGACCCTGGCCAGCCTGTCGCTCGTCTCGCTGCCGTCGCGCTGGGTGGAATCGGCCATCGCCGCCTCGGTGGTGTTGGCTGCGCTGAACAATCTGCTGCCACTATTTCGCGGCAAGCGCCCCGTGGCCGCCTTTGTGTTTGGCCTGATCCACGGTTTCGGCTTTGCCAGCGTATTGCGCGACCTGGGCTTGCCCCAGTCTTCCCTGATGGCCAGCCTGTTCGGCTTCAACGTGGGCGTGGAAATCGGCCAGTTGGCCATTGTCGCCGCCTTCCTGCCCATCGCCTGGCTGCTGCGCAAGACCTGGTTCTACCGGCAAGTGCTGACGGCAGGCTCGCTGGCGATTGCCCTGGTGGCTGGAGTGTGGCTGGTGGAACGGATAGCCGATATCAAAGTGATCAGCGCATGAATCGCTGGCGCTACTTTCCATTCATCAGAACAACTGATCCTGGTGGAATTTGTAGCGCCCGCCGTGGCCAAGGAGCCGTTCAAAAATTACTGTCACATTTGGATCGTCTCTGGCCGGCGCGCTGCGGCGTTGCTCGTCGTCGCCATAGCTCGCTATGGCTCCTTCTCGCGCCTTGCATCGCATCCCGCCAGAGTCCCCCAAACGTAACACCTATTTATTCACGGCTCCTAAAATGCATACGCCACTGTCAAACGTAAGGATCTCGGCTCCACCGGGTGAAAATGCCGGTCGTTCACCCCTTGCGCCGCTTCGCCGGGCAGCCTTGACGCATAGTAATAATCGATGTCACTGGCGCGCTTGTCAAACAGGTTGAACACGTCGAGCGAAATGCGCGTCTGGCGATTCAACTGATATCCCACGCGCGCATACGCCAGCGTGGTGGAGGCCGAGCGCACACTATTGTCCTCGATCAAGGGACGGGGGCCGAAATAGCGCAACTGGAAGGCCGCTGACCACGGGCCCTGGTCCGTCAGCGTCACGCCGAACGAGGCTACCTTGTCGATGGAGCCGGGAATATAGTTGCCAGCCGGATCATCTTGCGTGTAGCGCGAGCGCGAAGCGGCCAGGTCCAGGTCGAACAGCAGCCAGGGCGCGGCAATATAGTGGTTGTTCCACTCGATGCCGTGGCGGCCGCTGGCACGGCTGGGCTCCGTCTCGCCCGCATCACCGACGAACAGCAGTTCCGATGCAATATCGAGGCGCCACAGGGCCAACGAGCTTTGCAGGCCCGGCAGCCATTCCGTGCGCGCCCCAAGCTCCATGCCTTTGGTGGGCACCAGGGGCGTCACGGGCGTGGAAGCTGCGCCATCGGGCAAGCGCGTCTGCGTCGTGCCGCGCGCATCGTTGCTATGGAAACCCTTGCCAGCATTTACGAAGAACTCTGTCTTGCTCCACGGCCCGAGGATCAGGGACAGTTTCGGCGACACCACATGGTCATTCGCCGTGCCGCTGTTGCCCTCGATACTGCTATCGACCTGGAAACGGTAGGCGTCGTAGCGCAAGCCCGCCACCGAACGCAGCCATGGCAGCCATTGCACCGTGTTTTCACCATACAAGCCGATGCTGCTCTCGCGCACGCGGTCTTCGCGCAGCGTGCTTTGCCGTACCCTGTCGATGGTGTTGTACAGGCCCACGGGCGACAGGCGGTCATAGCGCGCCTGCACGCCGAGTTTGTTGCGCATGGACAAACCGGCCAGCAGCGTGTTCCAGCTTTCGCTGGCGTTGACGCCGGCCAGCGTGCGCCGCTCGCTTTGCTGGAACTGGTCGCCGGCATCCGGGTTGGCCAGGAAGTAGGTGAAATCGCTATTGAGTTCCAGCTGTGAGCGGATCACATACGCATCGAATTCGAATAGCCGGTTCCCGGTGCGTTTGCGCAAGGCATACGACAGGCTGTAGCGTGCGGTGTCGCCGCCGTCGCTGGGCGCCAGGCTGCCAAAGCGGCCGATCAGGCTTGACGCCACAGCCCGCAGCGGCACCTGGTCGGTGGCGTTCCAGCGGTTCTTGTAAGCCATGCCCGTCACGCTGAAACCATCGTCCGGCGTGCCCTGGCTGTAGCGCAGCACGCCGCTATATTTGCGCACGCGCTCAGGCACGTCCCAAGGTCCGTTGTTGCGGTTCACTTCCAAGCCGTACAGCAAGGTGCCTGCTCCTGCCTCAAACGAATCGGCGGCTACGGCGCGCACATAGCCATGTTGACCCAGGGAAACGCTGGCCTGCCCCTGCGGCAATGTATCGGCCAGGCGGATGCGCGCCGCGCCGGCCGAGGCAAAATCGCCTTCGCTGGCGAAATACGGCCCTTTTTTGTAGTCGATGCGCTGCACCAGCTCGGGAATGAGGAAATTGAGGTCGGAATAGCCCTGGCCATGCGCATGCGTGCGCATGTTGACGGGCATGCCATCGACATAGGTGGCGAAATCGGTGCCGTGATCGAGGTTGAAGCCGCGCAGGAAATACTGGTTGGCCTTGCCATCGCCGCTGTGCTGGGTGACGATCAGGCCCGGCACGAATTCCAGCAGTTCGCCTGTGCGCAAGGCGGGCCGGTTGACAATCAACTCGCTGCTGATGACGCCCTGGCTGGCCGCATCCGAGGTGCCGACGGCATTGTCGTAGTGGCCCGCCACGCGCACCGTGCGCGACTCGTCGGCTACTGGCGCGGTCCCGGCCTCGGCCGCCTCCTGCGCCACGGCCTGGCGCCCGGTGGCCAGCAATAGCAGCGCACAAGCTGCCAGCTGTTTGCGTTTTATCAATCGCATCGCGTCTCCAGTTTTTATGATGTCAATAGGGGCCGGGTGCTTGCCTGGCCTACCGCCTGTATCTATCTATACGCAGCCATTGCCATGTCGGATTCACTATCGCGCCTACGGGCCGACTTTCCAGGGAGCACCCTATGCAACCGACCGATCGCGCCAGCAAACCGGCCAGGAATGCTGGCGCCCCCCGCAAGCGCGACGCGCTGCCGTACATCCTGCTGTTCATCTTGCTGGCGGGCATGCTGGCAGTGCTGGCCGGCGCCGTCCTGCCGCCCCATTACCAAGCCGTGCCTGCCCTGCTATGGAGCCTGGGCTTTTGCGTCAGCGGCATGCTGCTGGGCTTCTTGTTCGGCATCCCGCGCACCCTGCCCTCAGGCACCGCCAACGTGGCCGCGCCCGATGAACGCAACGGCAAGGGCCGTGCCATGGACGACGGCGCGCCGGCGAATACCGAGCCGAACGGCAATGCCGCCAGCAACACCCTGTTCCTGGGCACGCCCGCGCCCATGGAAATCAATTCGAACCTGGTGGAAGTGTCGGACTGGCTGACAAAAATCATCGTCGGCGTAGGCTTGATCGAGCTGAAAAGCCTGCCCGGCAGTGCGCGCAGCATGGCCGCCTTCATCGCCCCAAGCCTGGCCACCGACATGGCCACCGGCACGGCGGTCGTCGGCGCCATCATGCTGTTCTTTAGCGTGCATGGTTTCCTGATCGGCTATTTGCTCACGCGCATCTACCTGTCCATCATGATAAAGCGCGCCGACACCCTCGTCAAATACGCGTCCGTGCGCCTGGAAAGCGGCAAGGAAATCGAAGTGGCCGAACTGAGCCGTTTGCAGCAAAAGTCGCTCGACGACATGCAGGAAGCCGTCACGCAGCTCTTGCTGGCCCATTCGCCTGGCGGCGCCCCAGCCGTCGCGGCCATGGCCGGCATGCCGACGGCGCAAAAACCGGCCAGCCTGGTGCTGTGGCTGGATGACCATCCGCGCAACAATACCTTGCTGGTGGAGCAACTGGAACGGGAAAACATCAAGGTAGACCTGGCCACCTCGATGCGGCAGGCACTGACCATGCTGCAACAGAAACACTATGCGCTGCTGATCACGGACATGGCGCGGGTGGAAAATGGCCGGCGCATCAAGGATGCGGGCGTGCGCACGGTACGCGAAGTGCACCTGGCGCAACCCGAGCTGCCCATCATCGTCTATTGCAGCAAGGATACAATAGCCAGTTACGGCACGGAAGCGGAGGCGGCGGGCGCCCGTTTCATCACCACTTCGGGCACCAGTCTGCTGGCGAGCGTCAACAAGTTGCTGCAGTAGCAGGAGCGAAAGCTCTCAGGCCGTACTTCAGTGATGCTGCAGGCGTCGCTGCCCACGTGATGCAGCGAACTGCGCTCGGGCTGCGCCAATTGGTTGGGCGCAAGACGGTAAGCACCTTTATAGTTTTTCCATCTTTTGCCGCACGGCTGGCGCCATCGATGCCGCCGGTGCCAGTTCCAGATAGGTGGCATACGCTGCCTTCGCCTTGGCTGGCTCGCCCCCCTTGGCATGCGCGTCGCCCAGGTTCAGGTAGGCGATGGCGCGCGAAGGGTCCATCCTGACGGTGTTTTCAAACCAGCGCGCCGCTTCGCGGTATTTTTCCTGTTTGTAGAAGACAAAACCCAGGTTGTTGGCCGCCAGCGCGAAGTCGGGACGCAGTTTCAGCGCTTCCGTAAACTGCGCTTCCGCCTGCGCATATTGCTTCTCCTTGTACAGCTGCAAGCCCCGGTCGTTGGCCCGCTGCGCCAGCTGGCGTGCGGACGTGGGCACGGCGCCCGGGGTGACGATCTTCTGCTCGTTGCCCTGCAAATCCTTCACCGTCACGCTGGCCGCCGCGGGCTTGGCGTCGAGCTTGCTATTGAGTGCGATGGCTTCCATCGACAATTGCGCCGTGTTCGGGCTGAGAAATTCCATCTCGCCGGGCAACTCGAAGACGAAATCGCCCCCTTCGGAACCGGGCAGGCTGCCGAAGGCGGGCGTCTGGTTCGACACGCTGGACACGGCCGGCGCCACGTAGGCTGCCAGTTCCGTGGCCGTGATCAGGCCGTCGCCGTTCAAGTCGCCCTTGCCCGCCAAGCCTTGCAGCAAGGTCCACGTAAATACCGAGTGGCCGTTCGGCCCGCCATCGGCCACCAGCTGGTCGCCGCCACCGGCCGTCAGCATTTGCCGGCCGATGCGCCTGGCGTTGTCGCGCAAAAACGTGCTGGAACCGGCGCCGCGCGTCAAGCCCAGGCCGCTGTAGCAGGCATCCATGACGAAAAATGCATGCTTGGCCGTGAGGGATTCGGCGATATTCTGGATTTCCGTCATCGGAATCGCATCCGTGGCGAACTGCGCAGGGTCGGAATCAAACGGCACGATGTAGCCCAGGTCGCGCCCGGAACTGAGCTTGCGCGTGGCGCCGTGGCCGGCAAAGAAGACAAAGATGCGGTCATTCTTTTGCACGCCGCCATGCGCCAGCTTGTCGTGGAAGGCGGCCAGGATGTTGTTGCGCGTCGCTTCGGCGTTTTTCAAGGTCACCACGCGCTCGGGCGCAAAGGCGAATTTCTCGATCAGGGTTTCGCGTATGCCCTGCGCATCGCGCACCGCATATTGCAATTTCGGCCACTTGGCGTAGTCATCGATGCCGATCACCACGGCCCAGGAATTGGCGTAGCCGGTACTCACCGGCACTTTTTCCGGCGCCGGTGCGGCGCTCTTGGCGACCTGGAAACTAGTGCCATCCCAGCCCGCGAATTGATAGCCTTCGGCAACTAATCGGTCGAGCACGGCCGGCAAGGCTTTCACCGTGCGCTCGTGGATGTCGTGGAACAAAATGATGCCACGCCCCGCCTTGTCGACGGAGGCCAGCACGCGGTTGGTGATCGAGCTGGGCACGGGGTCGGCCCAGTCCAGCGAATCGATATTCCACATCACCGATTTCAAGTGCGCATCGGCCAGCGCGGCCATGCCTTCGCTATTGCGCGCGCCATATGGAAAGCGGAACAGCGCGGCCCGCTCGGGGCTGATGGCTTTCAGCAAGGTGTCGGTGCCGAGGATTTCGCCTTTCAGCTTGTCGCCCGTCTGCTTCGACAATTGTGCGTGGCTGAAACTATGGTTGCCCACGGCATAGCCTTCCTGCATCAGCTTGCGGCTCACTTCCGCGCCCGCGTTGAGCTTGGCGTGGCCTTCGGCGTCGAGCGAACCCAGGTTGCGGCCCACGTTGAAGAACACGGCCGGCACGCCATATTGTTTCAGAATGGCGCTGATTTCTTGCGTATAGCGGCGGTGCGGGCCGTCGTCGAAGGTCAGCACGATAGTTTTCTTCGGCAAGCCCAGGCCGAAGATTTCCGCCGCCTCCTTCTTCACGGCAGGCTTGGCTTCCGGCACCGTGCCAGCCGGTGGTAGCGCATACGGTACGACGATGCCGTTTTCCTTCAGGATCTGCTCGCGGCTGTAGCGCTTTTTCAGCTGCGCCACGTAATCGTCCCAGCGCTCGCGCTTGAGTTCGATGGCGCGCTGGCCCAGGTTGCCGAAGATCTGCCGGATTTCCTTCTCGTAATTGCGCTCGATCTCGCCCAGTGCGTCGAGGTCTTCGGAAATGCGCTTGTGCAGCTTGATGGCCGGCAAGGAAGAATCCTTGGCCACGTCGGCCAGCATGCTTTGCAGCAATTCGCGGAAAGCCAGCCGGTCCGCGTCGTACAGCGCAGGATCGGATTCGATATACGAGAGCAGGCTGTCGAGTGCCTCGAAGCGGCCCGGATTGGAGGGCGCCATCAATTGATCGAGCGCCGCGTCCAGCCTGGCGATGCGTTCCTGGTTTTCATGGAACAGCGCCTGCCCCACTTTCCTCGCCTCGTCGCGCGCGCCTTCGGGCAAGCTTTGCTCGCCGGCCAGCAGCACGATGATCTTGCGGAAGTTGGCCAGCAAGTCGCGCAACTGGCTTGCCACGGCGGCCGTATCGGCGACGGGAGTAGTGCCCGGCTTTTCCGAAACCGGACTGGACGCGCCTGGCGTGGCGGTGGTGGCGGCGGGGCGGGTGTACGTATAAATGCCGGCCCCAGCGGCCAATGCCACGACGACGGTGGCGGCAATCTTGATCGGCTTGGAAGTCACAGGCTTGTCATTCCCTTCACATACTATGCATAGAATTGAGGTGGCGCAGGTGCGCGCGATGCATAATTGTAGAGCACGCTTGGCAATTTGATCAGCCGCACAAATGAATTTGGGCAATAATACTGCTGCAAACCGCACTCTGCACTCTGCAGTGAAAATGGGAAAGACATGCACAAGAAACTCTGCGCCGCTGCGCTGATGCTGGGAATGGCGCTGATGCTGCTGCAATTGCGCGCGCATGCGGGCGATGGCGTGGTGAAACGGGTGGGTAGCGTCTGCCAGCTGCGCTGAACAGCGCTCCCCTGCCGCACGATGGATCGCTACACCTTGGCTGGTTCCCAGTAATTGGCCAGGCCCAGATTTTTCAGGGCGGCCGCGACGAAACGCGGTTCCAGCAACTCTTCCGCCATGAAAGCATGCTGGAACAGCATGTCGAACTGGTGGTGCGCTTCCTGACGCAGACCCTGCGCGCCGCGCACTGGGCCAGCAGCCACAAGGAAGACGTGCTACGCATCTTGCAAGACGAGACAAAGGTGGCGGCGTAAAAAAAGAGCCAGCACACCACAACATGTGCTGGCCCCTCGGCACTACGGCTTCAAGGCAAAGTGCGGCCTATGCGGCCAGGGCTGCATGCGGTTTGGCCGCAGGGTTTTCCAGGCGCTGCAGGGAGCGGATCGTGGCCGCGCATGCCGTGGCCAGTTCAGCGCCCTTGACCTTGAAGTGCTGGAAGTAAAACTCCTGATGCTCGTGGCCCGCATGGAAGTGGTGCGGGGTCAGCACCGCCGACAGCACGGGCACGCCCGTCGCCAGCTGCACCTGCATCATGCCGGAGATGACGGCATCGGCCACGAAATCATGCCGGTAGATGCCGCCGTCCACGACGAGGGCGGAAGCGGCAATCGCCGCGTATTGGCCGCTGTTGGCCAGCACTTGCGCATGCAGGGGAATTTCAAAGGCGCCGGCGACGTCGATGACATCGATGTCGCTCTCGGCGATGCCCAGGACCGCCATCTCGGCGATAAAGGACAATCGGCATTGCGCGACGATGTCGCGGTGCCAGCCGGCCTGGATGAAAGCGATGCGCTTGCCTGCTGCTGCGGATGGTGGTGACATGTATAACTCCTGTTTTCAAGAATGACAAAAAACAGGGCATGTGGATCGAAGGGGATATGCCAGGCGTGCAGATGCCACGCCCTGTGCGTGCGCAGGATACCACCCGCACAGCGACGGCAAACGCAGGCCGCCGATGCGCCGTGGCAGCTACCGGCGTCGACACAGTGATTCCATCCCGCTCTCTCTTTATCCGGACTATACCGTCGGCCCCGGGATCACACCAGGTCTGCTGACCTTGCCGCCATGGTCAAGAGACCATGCCGCCAAGCGCTCGCGGGCTAGGCACGCATGCCATTACCGCCGGTGGGGAATCGCACCCCGCCCTGAGAACGTTGCGTGGCCACCGCACAGGGTGCGGTGGCCACGCCCGGCGACTATAGCATATCGCCCATGCCACTGCCCAGCGCGGTCAGAACTGCACGGTGTACGACGCGCCCACCGTGCGGCCCTGGCCAATGATCACCGTGTCGCCATTCACGGCGTCAGGCACGAAGCTGGTGAGCGTATGGTTGCGGTAGACCTTGTCGGCCAGGTTGTTCGCGTTACCGCGCAGGAAGCGCCGCCGTGAACGCATGGTGCCGCTCTCGCTTATCCGGATTTTGCATATGCCCCCGCGTGCGCGGACGGCATGGGCTGAAAAATCACAGTGGATCGGGGTCGAAATGCTTGCGCAAGCCTTGCCAGCACTCAAAGTAGTCGTTTTGCAGCAGTTCGCCGCTCAAGGCGAATGGCGTGGGCTTGATGATGGTGCGCGTCTCGAACATGAAGGCCATGGTGTCGCCCACCTTCACGGGCGCGGACGTGTCGCTGTGCGAGGCGCGCTCGAACGTCTGCGCATCGGGGCCGTGGCCGGACATGCAGTTGTGCAGGCTGGCGCCGCCCGGCACGAAACCGGCCGCCTTGGCGTCGTATTCGCCATGGATCAAGCCCATGAATTCGCTGGCCACGTTGCGGTGGAACCACGGCGGGCGGAAGGTGTGCTCGGCGGCCAGCCAGCGCGGCGGGAAGATGGCAAAGTCGATGGCGCCCAGCAGTGGATTTTCGCTGGGCGCTTGCAGCACGAGGAAAATCGACGGGTCAGGATGGTCGTAGCTGATCGAACCGATGGCATTGAAGCGGCGCAAATCATATTTGTACGGCGCGTAATTGCCATGCCAGGCCACTACGTCCAGCGGCGAATGATCTAGCGTGGTGCGCCACAGGTGGCCACCGAACTTGGCCACCAGTTCGCACTCGCCATCGATGTCTTCATAGGCCGCGTGCGGCGTCAGGAAATCGCGGGCGTTGGCCAGGCCATTCGAGCCGATGGGCCCCATGTCGGGCAGGCGGAAGGCGGTGCCGAAGTTTTCGCAGACATAGCCCCGCGCCTTGCCATCTGGCAACGTCACGCGGAAACGCACGCCACGCGGGATGACGGCGATTTCCTGCGGTTCCAGCTCGATCAGGCCCAGTTCCGTGGCAATGGCCAGCCGGCCCTCTTGCGGCACGATCAGCCACTCGCCATCGGCCGAGTAAAAGAAGCGCTGCATGGAACGGTTGGCCGCATACACATGAATGGCGCAGCCGTTCATCGCTTCGGCGCTGCCATTGCCGGCCATGGTGTGCAAGCCGTCGATGAAGTCCGTCGGCGTAGCGTCATCGGGCAACGGCAATGGGTCCCAGCGCAGCTGGTTCGGCGGCGTCGGAGGCATGGCCTGGAAATCGCTGACGATGCGCGTGTTCTCCAGCGGTGTAAATGGCGGATGCTGGCTGGCCGGGCGGATGCGGTACAGCCAAGAGCGGCGGTTCTGCGCGCGCGGCGCCGTAAAGGCCGTGCCTGACAGCTGTTCTGCGTACAGGCCCAGCGGCGCCTGCTGCGGCGAGTTTTGCCCATGCGGCAAGGCGCCTGGCACGGCTTCCGTGGCAAATTCATTGCCGAAACCACTTTGGTAGCCGGCGCCTATCATGCCGGCTCCGCCAAGCCTTCGGCCGCGTCGCGCAGCAAGCCCTGCACCACGTCGGCCTTGCCGATGGCGCCCATGGCCAGCAAGGCGAAGCGGGCCAGCAGCAATGGCGCCGCCTGTTCACCCACGCGGCCCATGGTATGGCACAGCTCGGTGTATAAATTATCCAGTTCGATGTCGGTCATATTATCTCCTGATCCTGATGTACTGCATTCTCAATGTAAAACCTTCGCCAGCGCATCGGCCACCAGCGTCACCCTTGCCTCGCGCCAGCGGCCCAGCACGTGCCCATCCGGGCGCACCAGGTAAAAACTGCCTGGCTGGGCGCCGAATAGCGGGAATACCTGCGCCGTATGATCCCAGACGCCAGCAACATCGCCGGCCTGCGCGGGCGTGCGGCTGACCGCCATCACCATCAAGGGCAACACATGCTCCAGCGCCAGCAGTTCGGGCGGCACCTTGCCATCGTCGCTGAAATACAGGCCCGTGAAGCGTCCCTGCGCCAGATTCGTCACATCGGTAATATACGCCGCTTTCTGCGCACCGTTGTGCAGCAGTGTGAGCGGACATTCGGGCAGCACCGTGCCTGGCGCGGGACCGGCCACGAATACGCCTGGCTCGGCCACATTCAGGGGTGACTGCGCATAGGCGATGGCGCTGGTCTGGCGCGGGTTGATCAGGGAACGTACCTGCGCATGCTTGCCCGCCAGTCCCAGCACGGCCGTGCGCATCAGTTCGAAGGCAAACGTGGGCGGCGCCATGAATTCCGTGCTTTTCGTGCCATGGCGCAGGTTTTCATGGGCGGCGAACACGCGCTCGTCCGAATAGCTGTCGAGCAAGCCGTGCGGCGCCTGGCCCTTGACCACGTACGCCAGCTTCCAGGCCAGGTTGTCGGCGTCGTCGATGCCGGAATTGGCCCCGCGCACGCCGAAAATCGGCACCAGGTGGGCCGCGTCGCCCGCGAACAGCACGGGGCCATGGCGGTATTTCTCCAGCGTCAAGGCGTTGGCCTTGTAAATGGTGATCCAGACGGGATGCCACGGCGCCGTCTCACCCATCATGGCCAGCAGGCTTTCCACGCGCGGCGCCACGTTTTCCAGCAGCACGGCCGCCTGCCCATCCTCGTCGTCGCGCAACTGGTAGTCGATGCGCCAGATATCGTCGGGCTGCTTATGCACCAGCACGGTCGAACCAGGATTCGACGGCGGGTCGAAATACGCCAGGCGCTCCGTGGGACGGCTGCTTTTCAAGTGGATATCGACGATTACATAGCGGCCTTCATAGCTGGTGCCCTGCAGTTTCAGCCCCAGCGCCTCGCGCACCACGCTGCGTCCGCCATCGGCCGCCACCAGCCAGTCGGTCTCGATTTTGTAGGTGTCGTCTGGCGTGGCCACGGTGACGGTGGCGCCGTCTTCACGTTGCTCCACGCCCGTGACCCTGGTTTGCCAGCGGATATCGATCAGCTCGGGCTGGCGTTCGGCCGCGTCGAGCAAAAATTGTTCGATATGGTATTGCGCCAGGTTGACCATCGGCGGCAATTTCTGGTTCGCGTCTTGCGGCATCGTAAAGTGCAGCACTTCTTCTTCGCGGTAAAAGCTGCGCCCACCGGCCCACGGCAAGCCCTTGGCCAGGAAGCCGTCGAGCGCGCCCAGGCGTTCGATGATTTCCAGGCTGCGCCGCGAGATGCAGATGGCGCGGCTGCCCGTGCACACGCCATCATCGGCCTCGATCAGCACGGAGCGCACACCGTGGCGCGCCAGGCCCAGGGCCGTGGCCAGCCCCACGGGGCCGCCGCCGACGATCAATACGGGGACGTGCTGCGTGGAAGCGCCAGCAGGCTTGCCTGGTGGATACACCTTTGGCACATGGGGATAAGGGTGAAATGCGTCACTCATGATATTTCCTCTTCAACAATATTATTTGCTGCCGCTGCGGGCGATCGGCAAGGTCAGCACGATGGCCGCGCCCACCACCAGCAGCACGCTGGCGTACAACAGGCCCGTGGAAAAGCTGTGCGTGATGTCTTTCAGCCAACCCACCACGACAGGATTGAGCGCCGAGCCGATATTGCCCGTGGCATTGATGACGGCGATGCCGATGGCGCGCGCGCCCAGGCTCAGGGCACGGTCCGGCGTTGTCCAGAAGATGGACATGGCCGTATAAGCGCCCGTCGAGGCCATGCACACACCCAGCAACTGCACCACAGGATTGCCCGAGTACGCCGTGAACAGCCAACCGGCGGCCGACAGCAGCATGGGCCAGACGATATGCCAGCGGCGCTCCTGCAGGCGGTCCGAGCGGCGGCCCCATAAAATCATGCCGATGACGGTGCATACTTGCGGAATGGCCGCCAACAAGCCGATCTGCGTATTGCTGGCGCCACTATTGAAGCTTTTCACGATCAACGGCGTCCAGACAGCCACCATGGCCAGCGTGTTGACTAGGCAAAAGTAGGCGAGGCCGAATTTCAGTACGGTGGGCGAGCACATTTCGGCCAGCACCGTGGTATTTTTCTGCGCCGACGCTTGCGCCGCAGCTTTGCTTGCGGCAGGCTTTTGCTCGGCCTCCAGCATGCGCGCCAGCACTTGCTGTTCCAGCTTGCTCAGCCAGTTCGCCTTGTTGGGCGAGTCGTCGAGGTAACCGTACACGGCCACGCCCAACAGCACGGACGGCATGCCTTCAAGCAAGAACAGCCATTGCCAGCCCTTCAATCCCCAGTGGCCGTCCAGCCCCAGGATCAGGCCCGACAAGGCCGAACCGACGGCTGCCGTGACGGGCATGGCGATCATGAACAGGGCATTGGCCCGCGCCCGGTAGGCGCTGGGAAACCAGTAAGTCAGGTACAGCAGCATGCCGGGCAGAAAGCCCGCTTCCGTCACGCCAACCAGGAAGCGCAGCGCGTACAGGCTGGACGGGCCGCTGGCAAACAGGGTCGCCGTCGAGGCCAGGCCCCAGGCGATCATCATGCTGCCGATCCACTTGCGCGCGCCGATGCGCGCCAGCACGATGTTGCTGGGGATGCTGCAGGCGATGTAGGCGATGTAAAACAGGGTGGTGGCAAAGCCGAACTGGGTGCCGGACAGGCCCAGGTCTTGCATCATCGTCAAGCCGGCGAAGCCGATATTGATGCGGTCAAGAAAGGAAAACACGAACAGCAGGAACAAAAAACCCAGCAAATGGCGCGAAACCTTGCGCATCACCTGTTGTTCCAGTTGTATGGTAGCCGCGTCGAGGACGGGCGCATTGGTGGCGGGGGAACCCGCTTGGGCGATGGTCATGCTTGTCTCCATAAAGTATCGCTCTCCCCCTGGTTATTTTTATTGGGTAAGAGCTGCCGGGTGTTCCCGGCTTGAAGCACAGTATGCAGAGGCGCCTTACAAACCCTGTCCCCATTTTGGGGACATTCCGAAGGCAAAATAGTTAAAAAGGCGCAGCCGCGCCTACGCCAAAAGAACTACCGCTGCGCCGGCGCCATGCATAGCGCAAACAACTGGCGCTGGCTGGAAATGCCCAGGCGCTTGTAGGCGCGCTTCTGGTAAGTGGTCACGCTGGAGGGCTGCACGCCCATGATGTCGGCTATCTCCACGGCAGTAAGGCCTTCGAGCACGCAGCGCAGCACATCGAGTTCGCGCTTGCTCAAGGCGGGGCAATGCTGGCGCAGCCTTGCCAGCATCATCGGCGCGATGCCTTGCGTCGTCTGGCCATTCAAGCTGTAGTGGTGCTTGACGGCATGGGCAAACAAAGGCGACAGGGTTTCAATGCCCATCACTTCGTCGTCCTGGAACTTGCCCTGGCTGCTATCGCGGTAGAAATTGACGGATAGCCAGATGTCGCCAGCCGGCTGCACCAGCAGCGACAGGCGGTCCGACACATTGGGCTTTTGATAGCACGTGGCACGGTAGCCAGCATGGTCGATCTCGTCGCTGGCCTGCTGGTGCAGCACGATGGCAGGATCGATTTTCAAACCCGGCACTGGCGCAATCACGCGCTGGTTGCCGTCCAGCGCGTAATAGTGGCGCGCATAACTCTCAGCAATATCTTGCAAGAAACGCCCGCCGCGCCGGTCGGCCACGGCCACCGTACGGGGCCGGTTGCCAAATTCATAGGCAAAGATGGTGCACTGGGCAATGGGCGCGACCGTGCTGACCGTCTTCAGGATGGCGTTTGCGACGGCATTGACGTCGGCATGGCCGATGGCAGCCATGAGCTCCAGGGTGCGCCCGAAGTCCAGCTGTCCTTCCGCCTGCCGCTTTTCCACCCGCCAATAGCGCATGCCGCCTCCTGCTATTGGCTTACTGCCCGCGCTGCGGCAAGACCCAGTCCGGCCGGATGTAATGGCAGGTATAGCCGTGCGGCAATCTTTGCAGATAATCCTGGTGCTCCGGTTCGGCCTGCCAAAACGGGCCAGCCGGCGCCACCTGCGTCACCACCTTGCCTGGCCACAGGCCGGCGGCGTCCACGTCGCGGATGGTTTCTTCGGCCACCCGCTGTTGCTCTTCGCTGGTGTAAAAAATGGCCGAGCGGTAGCTGCTGCCGCGGTCATTGCCCTGGCGGTCTTGCGTGCTGGGGTCGTGAATCTGGAAGAAGAACTCCAGGATCTTGCGGTAGCTGATCACCTGCGGGTCGAAGACGATTTCGATCGCTTCCGCATGCGTGCCGTGGTTGCGATAGGTGGCATTGGCCACATCGCCGCCGCTGTAGCCAACCCGCGTGGCGATCACGCCCGGATAGCGGCGCAGCAAGTCCTGCACACCCCAGAAGCAGCCGCCGGCCAGGATTGCGGTTTCCTTGTCTTGTGTCATGTTCATCATTCCTTGAGCTGAGATGCTGATGTAGTCCATCATATTAGTCCATCATCTTACTCTGTCGCGCGGTTTTCTTCAGCGGGCCAGCAGGCGCTTCAGCTGCGCCGCCTGGTAGGCGCCGATGGCGTCATTGAACAGGCAGCGGATCAATGGGTCGTCGACGATGTCGGCATCCATCAGTTCGGCCTGCGTGGCGGCGTCAAACACACCATCGTTGATGCGCATGTACATCGACGTCAGCGATTCGCCTAGCACCAGCGCAGAATAACATTTCATCAATGGCAGCTCGGTGCTCCAGCCCGGCGCCTCGTCTGTGGCTGGCACGAGGTCGATCAAGTCGCCATGCGTGCGGTAATGCAGGACCGTAGCAGCGCCGTCGTGGCCATACAGCGCAAGACGCCACAGGCGCGGCTGCTGGAAATAGCTGTCGTCTGGCAGCTCCATGTCGCGGTAGCGCTGCAGCAAGCCATGCTGGCAAAAGTCCAGCACCAGCGCCAATTCCTGCGCATTCAAGGGCGCGAAGCGGCGCGCGATGTCAGACGTGGCGGGCGCAAGCGCATCGGGACGATAGTCGAAATCGACGTCCTGCGGGCCCACGGGAATGACCCAGGGTAGCGGCGCGGCAGGCGCCATGCCTTGCGCATCGAGCAGTACGGCTGTCGATGGGTCGAGCCGGAAGATGTGCGCCCCGGGCAGCGCGGCGCCGATTTCCTGCGCAAACTGGCGGTAGGTGATGGGGAACATCGCATGGTTGTACCAGGACCAGTCTTCCTGCACGAACTGGCAGGAGCTGGGCACGATGTAGCGCGGCGCCAGCGCGCGCAGCTGCGGCGCCCAGTCGTCGGGCAGCGGTTCTGGCAAAAGCGCCGGCCCCTGCTGCGCTTGCGACGGCGCGATGACGGCGATTTCGCGCATGGTCTGGAACGGCCACAGCACCATGTCCCAAGGTGCAAAGGCGGCCAATTGCGCCAGGGTATCGGGGCCGATCCAGGAATCGACCACGTTCAGCACGTTCAAGCCGGCCGCGCGCACCTGGAACAGGGAATCGACATCGTTGTCCAGCGCCCGGCGCGGGATCACCTCGATGGCGCCCACCTGCACCGGCACATCGACCTGCAGGCGCTCGACGCGGCTAAAACCCAGCGCGCGGATCATCGCGAACAGTTCGTCGAAGACGCAGTACAGGTAGATGGGCGTGGCGCGGTCGAGCACATCGAGGCTATCGAGCGAGCAGTGGTCGTCGTGGAAGTGCGAGATGAAGACGGCATCCCAGCGCAGCTGGCGCACCCAATCGAGGTCGAAACGCACTGACGGAAACGCGTGGCAGTTGCGGCTGAACGGATTTTCAACGATGGGATCGAAGGCGATGGCCGTGCCTTCGCATTCGAAGACATAGCCGGCGTGCAGGATACGGGAGATTTTCAGGGGCATAGGTAGACTACAAGGCGACAAATCGCGGCTTCGGACTGGACGGGGCGCCATGATACTGGAACGCCACTGCCCTGGCCGAAATTAGTACGGATTATTCAGCACATCCATCGCGAAGTAAGTAAAAATCATGTCCGCGCCTGCGCGCTTGATGGCGCCCAGGGTTTCCTGCACCACGCGGCGCTCGTCGATGGCGCCCGCCTGTGCGGCGAACTTGATCATCGCGTATTCGCCGCTGACCTGATACGCGCCGATCGGCAGGCGCGTCACTTCGCGCAGGTCGCGGATAATGTCAAGATACGCTCCGGCCGGTTTGACCATCAGCGCGTCGGCGCCTTCGGCTTCGTCGATCAGCGATTCGCGGATCGCTTCGCGGCGGTTCATCGGATCCATCTGGTAGGTTTTGCGGTCGCCCTTCAGGGTGCTGCCGGCCGCGTCGCGGAACGGGCCATACAAGCCGGACGCGAACTTGGTCGAATACGCCATCACGGGCGTGTCGTGGAAACCGGCCGCGTCGAGCGCGCTGCGAATCGCCGCCACCTGGCCATCCATGGCCGCCGACGGGGCGATGATGTCGGCGCCCGCCTGCGCGGCGATGACCGCTTGCTTGCCCAGGTTCAGTACCGTGCTGTCGTTGTCGACCGTGTCGCCATGCAGGATGCCGCAATGGCCATGGTCCGTGTATTCGCAGAAGCAGGTGTCGGACATGACCACCATTTCAGGCACGGCGTCCTTGATGATGCGCGACATGCGCGCCACCAGGCCGTCCGGGTTCAGGGTATCCGTGCCATGGCTATCCTTGTGGTGCGAAATGCCGAAGGTCATGACCGAGCGCAAACCGGCGCGCGCAAAGCGCTCGATTTCCTGCGCCAGCTTCGCTTCCGGAATGCGGCGCACGCCGGGCATGGAGGTGATGTCGATGAAATCGCTGGCGCCTTCGTCGACGAAGATCGGCAGGACCAGGTCGCGCGGATTGATCTCGGTTTCGCGGAACAACTCGCGCAGTTGCGGGGTCGCGCGCAGGCGGCGCATGCGCGAAGTGGGGAATTGTGCTGGCATGGGGTGACTGGCTTCAGGTTGAGAACGCCGATAAGTATACGCCGATCACGCCGATTGTGCCCGCTCATCCGGCAAAAACGCCGTCCAGGTCAAAAAACGCCGGCAGCAGCCGCCAACGGCCCGGACCAGGGGCTGCACGCATGCAGCCGCTCCAGGCCGGGTAGAACGGATGATAGGGGAAGATGAAAATGAAGGGGGTTACAAGTTGCTCATGTGCCGATTTGCCACGCTAACGGGCACGCTGGCGCAGCAGCCGCAAACGCAGGCGCAAGCCCGGCGCCGCATCCTCGATGTCCAGGCTGCCGCCGTGCAGGGCTGCAATCGCCGCCACGATGGACAGGCCCAGGCCATTGCCGGGCAAGTGGCGGCTCTTGTCGAGGCGGTAAAAACGCTGCGTCAGCTTCGACAGTTCTTCCCTGGGTACGCCGGGGCCGTTGTCGCGTACGGCCAGCCAGGCGCCCTGCTCGTCGCTGCCGGCCGACACTTCCACCGTGGCGCCCGGCCCCGCGTACTTGATGGCATTGTCGACCAGGCTGGCCAGCGCGCTGCCCAGCAAATTGCGGTCGCCACGCGCAGGCACGCCCTCGCCATACATCTGTACCAGCAGCACGCCCCGCTCGTCGGCCGTGGCTTCGTACATTTCCACGATGTCGCTGCCGATTTGATGCAAATCAATGTCATCGAAATTTTCAGGTCGCATGCCCGATTCTGCCGCCGCGATCTGCAGCAGCTTGTCAAACACGCGCGTCAAGTCGTCGATATCGTCGATGGCCCCCTGCGCCGCGTTCGCATAGCCCGCCACGCTCTGCTCCTGGCGCAAGGCGCCATCGAGCTTGTTGCGGATGCGTCCCAGCGGCGTGCGCAAATCGTGCGCGATGGCGTTCGACACATGGCGCACGCCCTCCATCAGGTGCTCGATGCGGTCGAGCATGCGGTTGATGTCGCGGCTCAACAAGCCGAATTCATCGTCGCTGGAAACGGGAATGCGCCGGCTCAGGTCCCCCGCCTCGATTTCCCCCGCCGTACGGCGTATCTGCCCGATGCGCGCTTCAAGCTGCCGGCGAAACAGCCAGGCGCCCGCCACCACCAGCAAGATGGCCACCCCGCCACCATAGGCCAGCGAGCGCAAGACCAGGCTGCGGATCGACCTGCCCTCTTCCATGTCGCGTCCCACGAACAGGCGCGCGCCACCCGCCAGCTCACGGATCAGCATGCGCGCGGGCACCCTGCGCCCTTCACGCGTAACGTCGCGGTGCAGCAACTTGCCCACGGGGCTGTCCGCGTCGGGCCAGGACGACAGATTGCCTGCCACGCGCTGGCCATTGGCGCCGACGAGTAAAAAGATCTCTGTGTCGCTGTCGGTGCGGTCGGTGAGCAAGTGGGCGATTTCGGCCGACGTGCGGCCGCTGTCACCCTGCTCGTACAGCGCGGCGAGGCGCTCCGAGAGCAAGGCCAGCTTGCGGTCCACGCTGCGATCAAGCACGCCGATGGTGCCGACATAAAACACGGCGCACACGATGCTGATCGACACGATGACCAGCACGCCATAGCCAAGCGCCAGGCGCGCGGCGATCGAGCGGTGCCAGTTACGCACTATCGAGCACGCCCAGGGTGTAGCCGACGCCGCGCACCGTGTGGATCAGCTGCGGCGTGAATTCCTTGTCCATCTTGGTACGCAAGCGGCTCACCTGCACGTCGATGACATTCGTCTGCGGGTCGAAATGGTAGTCCCACACGGCTTCGAGCAGCATGGCGCGCGTGACGGACTGGCCCTGATGGCGCATCAGGTATTCCAGCAGGCGAAATTCGCGCGGTTGCAGGGTGATTTGCCGGTTGGCGCGCGTCACGCGCATGGTGCGCATGTCGAGCACCAGGTCGGCCACCTGCAGCTGCGTCGCTTCAGGCACGGGCGCGGCGCGGCGCAGCAGCGCCTCGATGCGCGCCAGCAGTTCGGCGATGGCGAACGGTTTTGACAAATAATCATCGCCGCCGCTGCGCAAGCCGCGCACTCTTTCATCGACGCTGGACAACGCCGATAGCACCAGCACGGGCGTGTTGCGGCCCATGCCGCGCAGGCGCGCAACGATGGCCAGGCCATCGATCTCGCCCGGCAGCAAACGGTCCAGCACCAGCGCATCCCAGTCTTCGCCGCAGGCCAGGCGCATGCCGTCGATGCCATTGTCGCAGGCGGTGGCGTCGTGGCCAGCCTCGCGCAGGCCGGCACAAATGTAGCGGGAAGTCTCGGCTTCGTCTTCGATGACCAGGCAGCGCACGTTGGTTCCTTGTAATGTATTGCGTAGGGGGACAGGTGATGACGCGCAGCATACGCCAGGCACGCGCCGCTTACCAGCCCTGTTGGCAGCCCTGCCTCGCCAGGCCGGCAAAATGCCGCTCCAGGGAATCAATGAAGGCGGTAAGCCTGCCCCCACTTATCCACTTAATTACACTTGCCACGCAGCTTGGCCACCGCTACAAGGGGGAAGGCATACAGACCAACCACGCCGATCGGGCCGATATTCGTCGGCTGACGCTTCAAGCCATCCGGATGCAGGCAGTCAGGCACCCTCGCTTCGGCAAAGGCAGCGGCAAACTCCGCATATTTTCTGTCGGCGCGTATCGTCACCTGCTGCATGGCGGGCTGCGGCAGCGCGTCGCGCTCCCGCGCCTCTTGCGCAAGCACGGCGCGCACGGCTTCGCGTATCATCGCCTGGGTCACGGCCGGTGCCGGCGCGGGAACTGGCGCGGACGGTTGCGCGGCGGCCGGCATGGCCGGAAAAAGACCTGCCAGCGCAGCAAGGACACACAGCGTTTTCGATGTCATTATTTTCAGATATCAAGTTGGCAAGGTTGCTCCACTATAACAGCATTCCTGCACTGCGCCCCGTGCGGCGGACGATGACAGGGTCGGGTACAATACAGCCTCGACCATGTTTGGCAGCGCCCGCGCAGGCACGTTTTCGGCGGCGCCCGGATTGCCGCGGCCAACATCGACTCCATTATCACGAGCCATTAACGAACCGCAGGCACGCCGCCATGCCCGGCGCGCGCCACAGACAAGCATACAGCCATGAAATCGACCCACTCTCTCGCACTGGCGCTGGCCATGGCCATCACCTGCGGCGGCGCCGCCGCCAAGGACACCAAGCAAAGCATGTTGTTTGATGAAATCGCCATCGGCAGCTGGAGCACTTCGGCCGAACTGGGCGCCATCACCACCTCGGGCAATACGGTCGGCACCTCCGTCACGGGCAAGATCGACGCGCGCCAGGAACTCGATGACTGGAGCAACCAGTACATCTTCAGCGGCTACTTCAAGGAAGACGAAACCACCAATGACGACGGGGAGAAAGTGCGCGAACGCTCGGCCGAGCGCTTTTCCGCCTCCGCCAAGGCCGCCTACAAGCTGATGGCCGACCACGAGAAGCTGTTCGTGCTGGCCTCGCACGTCAACGACAAGTTCGGCGCCTACACCAAGTACTCGACCCTGGCCGTCGGTCATGGCTCACGCTGGTACCAGTCGAACGACAAGAGCGTCGACGTGGAAGCCGGTCCTGGCTATTTCAGCGGCACGAATGACACGGGCGAATCGGAACACGGCCTGACGATACGTGGCGCGGCTGCCATGAAGTGGAAGATCAGCCAGTCGGCGATGTTTACGCAAACGGTCAGCGTCGAACGGGGCACCTCGAATACCCACTCGATCGCCGAAACTGCCCTCAGCACCAAGATCAACGGCACCATGCAAATGAAGGCCGCCTTCAGCGCCCGCAACGACACGCGCGTACCGGACGACAAGAAAAACACGGATACGCAAACCTCCCTCACTCTGGTCTACTCCTTCTGAGGCGCGGCACAAGCATGCTGATGCGGCGCCTGCGCCTATGCGCTCTCGTCTGCGCAGCAGCGCTCCTGAGCGGCTGCGCCGCCGTCACCGTCAGCGCCATTTCGCCGGCCGACTACCTGCAGCAGCGGCGCGGCGACATCCTGACGACGGGCAAGCTGAGTGCCTCGGCCAGCGAAGTGCTGCGCATCATCGGCAGCGACATCGCCGCCTGCGAAAGCAATACGGGCAGCTGCCGCGCCGACCTGGCCCGCTCCGAGCTGCTCAGCGACGAGCAGCGCCTGGCTACGCTCTCGGAGCTATGGCTGGAAAGCGCGCTGGCCGAAGAAAAACAGGGCGGCCACGCCAGCACCGACCTGCTGGCCGCCTGGCTCGAATCGGCCCGCTACGCCTACGCCTACCTGTTCTACACCACGCGCACGCCGGGCCAGCGCGCCTTCGAAGAGCGCCAGACGCAAATCCGCGACTACTATAACTACGCCGTGCAAAAAGCCGTCGGCAATCTGTTCCGTCACCGCGGCGAATACCGCCCGGACGGCCGCGTCATCCGCGTCGCCGGCTGGCAAATCGACAGCGAATTGTCGGCATTGCGCCTGCCGCACGATGGCGCCCTGCCCGAAGAACTGCTGCCGGCCACCTCGCTGTCGTTTTCCGGCCTGCGCAATGTCTACCGGCGCGATGGCTTCGGCGCCGACCTGGTGGCCGTCATGCCGAAGGTCCAGCAAGCCAAAGGCGCGCAAACGCCCTACCAGGAAACACGCTTTCCCGTCGTCACGGCGCTGATCCGTTTCGACGGCAACACGCTGCAAGAAGTATTGGCAACGCAGCAGTTGCTGGTGATGCTGGTTGACCCGTATCGCAGCGAAACGACGCGCATGGCGGGCCAGGAATTGCCCGTGGCCGCCAATTTTACGGCCGGCTATGGCTTGTGGCTGGCCCGTTCCGGCTTTGGCGTGCAGGCGCTGCGCACCCTGTTCGGCCGCGCCGACGGCATTTCGCGCCCGCAGGTGCACCTGATGCAGCCGTATGATCCTCGCAAGCGCACCATCGTCATGCTGCACGGCCTGGCCAGCAGCCCGGAAGCGTGGATCAATGTTGCCAATGAGCTGATGGGCGACGAGCAGTTGCGCCAGCGCTACCAGATCTGGCAGGTGTACTATCCCAGCAACGCGCCGCTGGCGGCCAACAATGTGGCCATCCGCCAGGCGCTCGATGCCACGCTGGCGCATTTCGACCCGCAAGCCGGCGCCGCCGCCGCGAACGACATGGTCTTGATCGGCCACAGCATGGGTGGCGTGCTGGCGCGGCTGATGGTCTCCAACGCCAGCAACACGCTGCTCGACGCCATCACGGAAGAATACAATTTAAAAGGCAAGAAGGCGGAAAAAGTGCGCGCGGGACTAGCGCCCTACCTGCATTTTACAGCCATGGCGCAGGTGAACCGCGCCATCTTCATCGCCGCGCCGCACCGCGGCACTTCGTTCGCCAACCACAAGGTGGCACGCTGGATCGCCAACCTGATCACGCTGCCCATCAACATGCTCGATCAATTGGCGGACGCGGCCGGCAGCCTGGCGCAGCTCGACACGGGCAGCAGCGAGCCGCTGCGCATCCCCAACAGCATCGACAACCTCAGCGACAAGGACCCGTTCGTGCGCCTGGTGGCGGACCTGCCGATCAGTCCTAACGTGCGCTACTACTCCATCATGGGCAACGACACGCCGGACCTGCCGCTGCTGGACTCCAGCGACGGCGTGGTGCCGTATGCCAGCGCCCACCTCGATGGCGCGCTGGCGGAAAAAGTCATCCCTTCATGGCACAGCGTACAGGAAAGCCCGCAGGCGATCCTGGAGATACGGCGCATTTTGCGCCAGAGCGACTGAACGGCGGCATCACGCCGGCTCGCGCCACTTGTCCTTGATCTCCAGCATGGCTGGCAACTGCGCGATGAACAGCGCCAGCAGTTGCGGATCAAAATGCGTGCCACTGTCGCGCTGCATCGTGGCGATGGCTTCCTCCACGCTCCAGGCGCGCTTGTAAGGACGCTCGCTGGTGAGCGCGTCGAACACATCGGCGATGGCGACGATGCGCCCTTCATGGGCAATCTCTTCACCCTGCAAGCCATGCGGGTAGCCGCTGCCATCCCATTTTTCATGGTGCGTGAGGGCGATGGTGCGCGCCATTTTCAATAAGCCGTCCGCATGCTCGCCGATGATGGCCGCGCCGATTTCCGCATGGCTGCGCATGACCTTCCACTCCTCTTCATCGAGCTTGCCGGGCTTTTGCAGAATGGCGTCGGGGATGCCGATCTTGCCCACGTCGTGCATGGGCGCCGCGTTGAGCAAGTCCTCCGCCCTGGCCGCGCTGTAGCCGGCCGCCAGCGCCAGTTGGCGCGCATAATAGCTCATGCGGATCACATGCATGCCCGTCTCGTTGTCCTTGTACTCGGCCGCCTGGCCCAGGGTCTGGATCACCTGCAGGCGCGAACGGCGCAATTGCTCGGCATCGACCAGCGACAAATGCGTGCGCACACGGGCGCGCACGATGGGTGGGCTGACCGGCTTGGTGATGTAGTCGACGGCGCCTGCCTCGAAACCGTCCGCCTCGTCCTTCACGTCGCACAGGGCAGTGACGAAAATGACGGGAATGGCGGCAGTGGACGGCATGGCTTTGAGCTGGCGGCACACTTCATAGCCCGTCATGGCGGGCATCATGATGTCGAGCAGGATCAGTTCGACGCGATTACTTTGCGCCAGCTCCAGCGCCTTGTCGCCGTCTTTGGCATACAGCAGGCGGTAGTCGTCCTGCAAAATCTGGCGCAGCACCTGCAAATTGGTCGCTTCATCGTCGACCAGCAGCAGGATCGGTTTGTCTTCGTGTAAAGTCATCTCAAGCCCAATATCAGGAAAATGCGGCCGG
Organism: Janthinobacterium woesei; assembly: GCF_051380875.1. Taxonomy (NCBI): domain Bacteria; kingdom Pseudomonadati; phylum Pseudomonadota; class Betaproteobacteria; order Burkholderiales; family Oxalobacteraceae; genus Janthinobacterium; species Janthinobacterium woesei. The sequence goes on along the minus strand of NZ_JBNYXW010000014.1, from coordinate 56,139 downwards.
CGTCCGGGCTTCCAGCCACTCCAGCAGTTGCCGCAGCACGGCCACGGCACGTGCGAATTCAAAGTCGTCGATGGCGCTGGCCAGCGCCTGCAAACGCAGCTGCTGGCCGTGTGGCGCCAGCATGGCTGCGATCTGCGCCATCAGGGGTTCATCGAGCTGGCCGCCTTCCAGGCTGGCGATGGCTTGCCGCAGCAAAGTGCCGGCGGCTTGACCGTCGAGGGGCGCCGTGGCGGCAAGCGCCTCGACGGCCAGCGCCTGCGGCGCACCAATGCCCGCCTCCAGTTCCGCGGCAAGCGCCATGAAGGCGGCCGCCAGCTGCACCAGCAAATCGCTTGCTGGCTGCTGGCGCGCGATGGCTTGCTCGATGCGTCCAAGCAGGCTTTCGAGCTGCACCAGGCACAGATTGCCAGCGGCGCCCTTGACCCGGTGCAGCAAGTGGCCCGCCACGCTGCTGCCGCCGCGTTCCAGTTCGGCCGCCAGCAGCGCCGCGCAATCGCCGTTGGCCTGGACGAAGCGCGCGATGGCCCGCTGCAAGGTGTCGCGCCCGCCCCACAGGGCGATGCCGCGCTGCCAATCGACCTGGCCGGGCGCCGCGCGGGCAGCTGCACCCGCACCGGCACCCGCCGCGGGTGGCGGCATGGCGACGGCGATATCGAGCAGGCGCGCGATTTCCGCCGTCAGCTTGTGCATTTCCAGCGGCTTCGAGGCGAAACCGTTCATGCCAGCCGTTTGCGCGGCGCGCCGGTCCTGTTCCAGCACGCTGGCCGTCAGGGCGATGATGGGCGTCGCCTTGAGGCCCTGCTCGCGCTCGTGCACGCGGATCAGGCGCGCCGCTTCCAGGCCATCCATGCGCGGCATCTGCACGTCCATCAGGACGATGTCGAAGCTGCCCCTGCTAAATTCGCGCACGGCGCTCTCGCCGTCGCTGGCGGCAACCACCTGGTGCCCGGCCGCGCCCAGGCTGATCAGCAGCAGCTCGATATTCTGCGGCACGTCGTCGGCGGCCAGGATACGCAGCGGCGGCAAGGCCACCACCGGCTGCTCGCTGCGGCGCAAGACGGCCTTGCCCGGCGCCAGCGGCAGCAGCACGTGGAACACGCTGCCCGCGCCCAGGGTGCTGTCCACAGTGATGGTGCCGCCCATCAGCTCGACCAGCTGGCGCGAAATCGTCGTGCCCAGCCCCGTGCCGCCAAAGCGGCGGCTCATCGAAGAATCGGCTTGCGTGAACGGCGCGAAGATTTTCTCCAGGCGGTCTTCGGGAATGCCGATGCCCGTGTCGTGCACGGCGATATGCACGCTGGCGCCCTGCATGTCGACAGCCACGCGCACATGGCCCACTTCCGTGAACTTGACGGCATTGCCGATCAGGTTCGTCAGCACCTGCTGCACGCGGCGCGCGTCGCCAAGGAAGAACTGGCCCATGCCCGGGTCGATGTCGACGTGCAGCACCAGGTCGCGCGCCTGCGCCGAGATGCGCAGGGATGCCGCCACATGGTCAACCAGGTCGGGCAGCGAAAAGTCCACCAGTTCGAGCTCGGTGGCGCCCTTTTCCAGCTTGGCCGTGTCGAGTATGTCGTTGAGCAATTCGAGCAGGGAGCGCGCCGACTGGCGCACCGTGCCCAGATGGCGGCGCTGCAGGCTGTCCAGGGGCGTGCCCAGCAGCACTTCCGTAAAGCCGATGATGGCGTTCATCGGCGTGCGGATTTCGTGGCTCATGTTGGCCAGGAAGCTGGTCTTCGATTCGGCTGCCAGTTCGGCGCGGTCTTTCGCCGCACGCAGGTTTTCCTGCATGGCGCGCCGCTCGCTGATATCGGTGGCCAGCTTGACCACCTTGAACGGCTTGCCGTCCGTATTAAAAATCGGGTTATACGACGCCTGTATCCACACTTCCCGGCCGGCCATGCCGATGCGCTTGTACTCGCCGGCATTGAATTGGCCTTGCGCCAGCTGCTGCCAGAAGGTGGCATAGGCGGGCGAGGTCACATAGGCCCCTTCGCAAAAGATGCTGTGATGCAGGCCCAGCACATCCTCAAGCTGGTAGCCGACCAGGTCGAGGAAGTTCTGGTTGGCCGCCAGGATACGTCCCTGCAAGTCAAATTCGATCACGGCCAGCGCGCGCGAAATGGCCGTCACCTTGCCTTCGTATTCGGCATTGCGCAATTCGCTTTCCGTGATGTCGAGGATGACGCCGTCGATCCAGCGCACCACGCCGTCGTTATTCAGCACGGGGCCGCTGCTTTCGCGCACCCAGCGCTCGCGCCCGTCGCGATGCAGCATGCGGTAGACGTTCTCGAAGTCGCGCTGTTCATTCGCCGCCTGCACGCAGGTGTCGTTGACGCGCTGGCGGTCGTCCGGATGCACCAGCTCAAAGACGCTGACGCGGCCCTCGATGAAGTCCTGCGGCATCCAGCCCGTCAGGTTGAAGACGGCGTCGCTGATGAAAATCATCTGCCACTCGGGCGCGTAGCTGCAGTGGAAAGAGACGCCCGGGATATTGCGGATCAGAGTGCGGTACTGGCGCTCGCTGTCTTTGAGCGCCTGCTCCATATTGCGCGAGGAGCGCATGTCGGTGACGAACGCGACGAACAGCGGTTGGCCCGGCGTGTCGATCTTGCCGATGGCCACGCGCATCGGCAGCACGGCGCCATCGCGGTGCCGGCCTTCCAGTTCGCGCCCGCTGGCGAGGATGCGCGAGGCGCCCGTTTGCAGGTAGTCGCGCAGATAGCCCTGGTAGTGGGCTGCGTCGACCGGCTGCAGCAGCACGCTGGCGTCGCGTCCCACGATATCGGCTTCGCGCCAGCCAAACAGGGCTTCGGCGGCCGGATTGAAGGAACGCACCTTGCCCTCGCCGTCGATCGTGATCAAGCCATCGGCGGCCGTGTCGACGATGGCGCGCAGGCGCGATTCGCTGGCGCTGGCATGGCGCAGCAGCTGGCGGTAGCGCAGCAAGCCATTCGCGGCGGCCACGAAGACGGTCAGGGTGACGGTGATCAGGGCCACGGCCATGGCCACGAACGAGGCCTGTACGGTAATGGTGTTGTCGCCAAGCGTGGGCGTGCCGGAAAAGCGCGCCGCCAGCATGCCCGTGTAATGCATGCCGGAAATGGCCAGGCCCATCACCACGCTGCTGACCAGCAACGATGCCAAGGGACTGAGGCGCTGGCGCCATGCGTGCAGGCCGAAGCGTATCCACAGCGCCAGCATGGCCATGACGACAGCGACCAGCAGGGACAAGGCAAACAGCCAGGGCTGGTAATGCAGGGTCAGCGAGGTTTGCATGGCAGCCATGCCGCTGTAATGCATGGAACCGATGCCCACGCCGACCAGTACGCCACCCACCACCAGCTGCCGCCAGTTGATGTGCGGACGCGCCAGCAGATGCAGCGCTACCCACGAGGCCGCCACGCCGGGCAGCATGGACAGCAGGGTCAGGCTGGGATCGAAGGACACGCGCGTGCAGATGTCGAAAGCCAGCATGCCGATGAAGTGCATCGACCAGATGCCGCCGCCCAGCGCGATGGCGCCCGTGACAATGGCCGTCTGGCGCTGGAAGCCGCGTTCGCTGCTGCGCGCCATGCCGGCGATCTGCAGGGCCATGAAGGAGGCAAAGATGGCAATGCCGATGGAAAACAGCACCAGCCAGACATTGTGCGTGCCATAAATATAGGGCAGCGTATCGGTAGCGGCGGCAAACATGGAACTAAGCATACTGGCGTGACATAGAGAAAGTGAAATAGAGAGAGTGAAATAGAGTAAAACCTGGCGTCGCAAAAACATGACGGCGTAGCGCATGCCGGCGCCACACTTTGATCAAAGCGGCAACACAGCGGAAATAACAACGGTACGGGTCGACCAGGGCAAGACTCGGTCATCACGCCCGCGCCTGCCGCGCGGGGGAAAGATGCTTTTTCAGACAGAAAAAACGCAAAGCGGTCGAACTCTGGCGCGGATAGCTGGCCACCAGCGTGACGATGATTTTTTAAAGAGCGATGAGTATAGTTGCTTTACAAAAATATTCATAGGACTTCAGCAATACTATTATCAAAAATAACAGATACTGCGGCGGCGATGCGACAGCGCCCGTCCAGGCCCGGGGCCAAGCCGCGCCCACCACGCGGATCAGGGGAAATCTACGCGCGTGGCGTGCAGCAGCGTTGCCACGCGCACCGTCAATGGAGGCGACAATGGACGAGGCGGCAGCGTCAGCAGCACAGCGCGCTAATCGGCCATCACCTTGTCCGGCGTCATCGGCGTGCTGCGCAGGCGGCGCCCCGTCGCATGATAGATGGCGTTGCTCACGGCTGCCGCCACGCCGACGATGCCGATTTCCCCTACGCCCTTGGCGCCCAGGCTGCTGACGATGCGGTCGTCCTCTTCCACGAAGAGCACCTCGATAGCGTGGATATCGGCATTGACGGCCACGTGATACTCGGCCAGGCTGTGATTCATGAAGCGGCCGAAAGCGTGGTCCATCTGGGTCTCTTCGTGCAGGGCGGCACTGATGCCCCACACCACGGCGCCGCTGACCTGGCTGGCGGCCGTTTTCGTGTTCATGATGCGGCCCGCCGCCACGGCGCTGACCACGCGCGTGACGCGCACCGTGCCCAGTTCTTCGTCCACGCGCACTTCGCAAAACACGGCCGAATGCACGGCGCGCGCATATTTTCTTTGCTTGAGCACATTTGGCAGCAACAGGTACTTTTCGGCGATGCTGGCCTTGCCGGCCGCCGCCAGCACGGCCGTAAGCGCAATGCCACTGTGGCGTTCGCGGCGCAAGCGCACTTGGCCCTCGACGAATTCCACCTCGGCAAAACTGGCATCGGGAAACGGAGAATTCGCCATGCCCCTGGCCAGCTTGAACAGCTGCTTTTTCAGTTTCTGGCAGGCGCCGTGTACGGCAGAGCCCACTGTGGCCACGTGCGAGGAGCCGCCTTCGACCGGCGCCACCGGCAGGGTCGAGTCGCCGAGCTGGAAAGCCACCTGTTCGAGCGGCAATCCCAGTTCCTCGGCAGCAATGGTGGCCATCACCGTGTATGTGCCCGTGCCGATGTCGCTGGCCGCACTGCTGACCAGCAGGCGCCCATCGGCGTACAGCACGGCGCTGGCGCGGGCAAACATCTGCATGGCGTCCCAGATACCGCTGGCCATGCCCCAGCCCACCCACTCATTGCCCTCCTTGCGGCTGCGCGGCGCCAGTGGCCGCCCTTCCCAGCCGAAACGCGCGGCACCCTGCGCGTAGCAGGCACGCAGTTCTTTCGTCGAATACGGCAGATCGTCAGCAGGATTGCGCTGCGCATAATTTTTCAGTCGCAGGGCCAGCGGATCCATGCCCAGCGCGTATGACAGCTCATCCATCGCTACTTCCAGCGCATGCACGCCGTGCGCGGCGCCCGGCGCGCGCATATCCATGGGGCTGTACTGGTCCAGCCCTACCAGTTGATAAGACAGGCGGATGTTCTCGCAGGCATACAGCTGGCCCGACCAGTTGACGACTTTTTCCACGTAATCTTCGAAGCGCGAGGTTTCCGCCACCGCCTCGTGGATAATGGCGCGCAGCAGGCCGTCAGGGCTGGCCGCCAGCTTGACGCGCTGCCAGGTTTCCGGACGGTGGCCGAAGGTGAACATCTGCTGGCGCGTCATGACCACGCGCACCGAGCGTTCCAGCCTGAGCGCTGCCATCACGGCCAGCGGCAACTGGTACTGCGGCCGCAAGCCGGCGCCAAACGCGCCACCCACATAGGGATTGCGCACCGTGACCTTCGATTTGCCCAGGCCAAAGACGCGCGACACATACCAGCGGCTGTTCTGCGAACTTTGCGTCTTGTCATAGATGGTCAGGTGGCCATCGGCGCCACGGATGACGGTGGAGGCGAACATTTCCATAGGATTGTGGTGTTCCACGCCGCTGACATACTGCGCATCGACCTTCACGGCGGCATCCTGCCAGGCCTGCTCGGCGTGGCCTTTCTCGTCCGGTGGCGGCGCATAGCCCGCTTTCAGCCGGCTGGGCTGGCGGCGCCGCGCCAGGTGCGCCAGCAAGCCCGTTTCATGCGCCTCCTGCTCGTAGTCCACCCGCACCAGGGCGGCGGCGTGGCGTGCCGCCTCGAACGTTTGCGCCACCACCAGCGCCACGGGCTGGCCATTGCAGACGATGCGCTCATCGTACAGAGGCCGGAACGGGGCGCCGGCGGGTGCCGTCATGTCTTTGTAGAACAGGTCGAAGGTGCGGATCTTTGGCCGGTTCAGGTGCGTGACGACGTCGAGCACGCCAGGCTGGGCCAGCGCCTGCGCCGTATCGATCTGCGTGATGCGGCCCCTGGCGATGCTGCTATTGACGATTACCCCGTGCAGCAGCCCGTCTTGCGCTTCATCGGCATAGTCGGCCGCATAGCGGGCCGCGCCCGTGACTTTGTCGCGTCCGTCGATGCGCGCGACAGGCGTGCCCGTTTGCACATAACCGGTGCCGGCATCGGCCACGGGCGTGCGCAGCGCCGGAATCAGGGCGCTCATGCCGCTCCCCTTGCCGCCAGGGCGCTGCCGGGCACATTACCGGCCTGCGCCGTATTGCTGCGCGTGCCCGCCACCGCCATGGCCAGCGCACGCACGATGGCGCGGCTTGCCATGACGATCTTGAAGTCATTGCCGCCCTGCCCCTGTGCGCCAGCCAGCAGGCGCGCGGCACAGGCGGCGAAGCGGCCCGCATCGGGCGCCGCGCCCTGCAGCAGCGCTTCGGCCTCGGGCACGCGCCAGGGCTTGTGCGCCACCCCGCCCAGCGCCAGCCGGGCCTCGCGGATCACGCCATCGTCGCCGATGTCGAGCATGACAGCCACCGACACCAGCGCAAACGCATACGAGGCACGCTCGCGCAACTTCAAATAGACACTGTGGCCGGCAAAGCGGTCCGCTGGCGGCAGCACGATGCGCGTAATCAATTCATCGGGCGCCACGCTGGTATCGACGTGCGGCTGGTCGCCCGGCAGGCGGTGCAGGTCGGCAAAGGCAATGCTGCGCTCACCCGACTGCGAGGCCACGTGCACCACCGCCTCCAGTGCCGCCAGCGCCACGCACATGTCCGAGGGATGCGTGGCGATACAGGCGACGCTGGCGCCCAGAATGGCATGCTGGCGCGACAGGCCGCCGATGGCGGGACAGCCGCTGCCCGGCTCGCGCTTGTTGCATGGCACGCCCACATCGTAAAAATAATGGCAGCGCGTGCGCTGCAGCAGGTTGCCGCCATTCGTCGCCATATTGCGTATCTGCGGCGAGGCGCCTGCCAGGATGGCCGCGCTCAGCAACGGATAACGCTCCAGCACCAGCGGATGATAGGCGGTGGCCGCATTGCGCGCCAGTGCGCCCAGCGACAGGCCGCCGTCCGCCTCTACTTCGATGGTATCGAGGGCCAGGTGATTGATATCGACCAGGCGCCGCGGCAGCATCACCCGTTCCTTCATCAAATCGACCAGGTTGGTGCCGCCGGCGATAAAGCGCGCGCCTTCGGCCCGGATCTGCGCCAGCGCAGCGGCCACGTCAAGCGGCACGACAAAGGACAGGGGGTTCATGCGCTCACCTTGCCGGCAGGCGCTTGCACGCTGCCGTCCTCATTGTCGGGTGGCAACTGCATCACTTCGGCCAGCGCCGCAACGATTTGCCGATAGGCGCCGCAGCGGCACAGATTGCCACTCATCAGTTCGCGCACTTGCGCGCGCGTGTGCGCCTGGCCTTCGGCGATCATGCCGACGCCAGAGCACAGCTGGCCCGGCGTGCAATAACCGCACTGGAAGGCGTCATGCGCAATGAAGGCCCGTTGCAGCGGATGCAACACGGCGGAATCGGCCAGCCCTTCCACGGTGTTGATACTACGCCCCTCCTGCATGAGGGCCAGGGTCAGGCAGGCGTTGATGCGCTTGCCGTCGACCAGCACCGTGCAGGCGCCGCACTGGCCATGGTCGCAGCCCTTCTTGGTGCCGGTCAGCATCAGCCGATCGCGCAGCAAGTCGAGCAGGCTGACCCAGGCTTCCACATACAAGTGTTGCTGCACGCCATTGATATGCACAGACAGGGGGTACAAGGGGATGGACGCTCGTGCGCTGGCGGCAAGCGGCGTGGCGGGCGGATGGATATGCATGGCAAGCCCTTAAGAGCGATGGGGATGCCTGAATTTTAAGATTGTGGGAGCGGCAGGTATATGCGCTTGCGCACATAGGGCAAATTGAAGGGGCATGGCAGAGGCCAGCAAGGCCTCCACCCACGTACAACGCTGAGTACAACCCTTAATACAACCCTTAGTTCTGGCCGATCTTCATGATTTTCAGGGCATTCGTGCCGCCCACCTTGCCCATCGGCTCGCCCCAGGTCAGCACCACGGTATCGCCCTTGGCCACGACTTTATGTTCTACCAGCAAGTCTTCGGCCTGCTGCAAGACCTTGTCGCGGTCGGTGCCGGACGTCAGTTCCAGGGTGCTGACGTTGCGGTACAGGGCCAGCTTGCGGCGCGTGCCCACGCTTGGCGTCAGCGCGACGATGGGGATATCGATGTTGCAACGGCTCATCCACAACGCGGTGGAGCCCGATTCCGTCAGGGTGGCGATGGCTTTCACGCGCAGGTGATGGGCGGTAAACAGTGCGCCGTAGGCGATCGACTGGTCGATGCGCGAAAACGTGGCATTGAGGAAATCGGCATCGAGCTTGCAGGTATCCCATTTTTCCGCGTCCAGGCAGATGGCGGCCATGGCTTCCACGGTTTCGATCGGATAGCGGCCCGAAGCCGTTTCCGCCGACGTCATCACGGCATCCGTGCCGTCGAGCACGGCATTGGCCACGTCGGATACCTCCGCGCGGGTCGGCACGGCGTTGACGATCATCGATTCCATCATCTGCGTGGCGGTAATGGCTAGCTTGTTCGAGGCGCGTGCCATTTTGATCATGCGTTTCTGCAAGGCCGGCACGGCCGCGTTGCCCACTTCCACGGCCAGGTCGCCACGCGCCACCATGATGCCGTCGGAGGCATCGAGAATTTCTTGCAGCGCAGGAATGGCTTCCGCGCGCTCGATCTTGGCGATCATCATCGGCTTGTGGTCCCACGCTTCGCCGGCGATATTGGCCAGCTGGCGCGCCATGACCATGTCGGTGGCGTTTTTCGGGAACGACACGGCCACGTAATCGGCCTGGAAGCTCATCGCCGTTTTCACGTCTTCCATGTCTTTCGCCGTCAAGGCAGGCGCCGACAGGCCGCCGCCCTGGCGGTTGATGCCCTTGTTGTTCGACAATTCGCCGCCGATCTTGACGGTGGTGTGGATTTCACTGCCGATGACCTTGTCCACCGTCAAAACGATCAAGCCGTCATTGAGCAACAGTACGTCAGCGGCGCGCAAGTCGCGCGGCAACTCCTTGTAGTCGAGACCGCAGCGCTCGATGTTGCCCAGTTCGCCCTTTTCGCCCCACTTCGCGTCGAGGATGAATTGGGCGCCGTTTTCCAGGAAGATCTTGCCTTCTTCAAACTTGCCGACGCGAATCTTCGGGCCTTGCAAGTCAGCCATGATGGCCACTTCGCGGCCGCACAGGGCTGCTGCTTCGCGCACCATGCGGGCGCGGTCGATATGGTCTTGCGCCTTGCCATGCGAGAAGTTCAGGCGCACGACGTCGACGCCGGCCTTGAACATGCGCACCAGGGTATCGATATCGTTCGACGCGGGGCCGATGGTGGCGACGATCTTGGTCGCGCGTTTTTGTACTTGCATGGTCATGGTGTGCTGCTTTCTATGATGAGTTGCTACAAGGGCCAGCCTTGTGGGCCGGCCGTCCTGGTACGCTGGATCAGCGGTGAAACCTGTGTGGTAAAGCCTTGTTACTTGGCCGCCATCAGGGCGACCGTGGTATCTAACATGCGGTTCGAGAAACCCCACTCGTTGTCGTACCACGACGACACTTTGACGAGGCGGCCCGATACCTTGGTCAGGGTCGAATCAAAGTTCGACGAAGCCGGGTTGTGGTTGAAATCGATCGATACGAGCGGTTCCGTCTGGTACGTCAAAATACCGGCCAAGGCGCCTTCCGACGCCGCTTTCAGCAAGCCGTTCACCTCTTCCACCGTGGTATCGCGTTTGGCGATGAAAGTCAGGTCGACCAGGGACACGTTAATCGTCGGTACGCGCACGGCGAAACCGTCCAGCTTGCCATTCAATTCCGGCAAGACCAGGCCCACGGCAGCGGCCGCGCCCGTCTTGGTGGGGATCATCGAATGCGTGGCCGAACGGGCGCGGCGCAAGTCTTCATGCATCACGTCGGACAGTACCTGGTCGTTCGTGTAGGCGTGCACGGTGGTCATCAGGCCCGATTCGATGCCGATGGCGTCGTTGAGGGGTTTGACCAGTGGCGCCAGGCAATTCGTCGTGCACGAAGCGTTCGAAATGACGGTGTCCGATGCTTTCAGCACGTGCTGGTTGACGCCAAACACGATAGTGGCGTCCACATCCTTGCCGCCCGGCGCCGAAATGATGACCTTTTTCGCCCCGCCCTTCAGGTGGGCCGAAGCCTTTTCCTTGGTGGTGAAGAAACCCGTGCATTCCAGCACCACGTCGACTTTCAACTCGCCCCAGGCAATCAGGGCCGGGTCGCGCTGCGCAAACACGCGGATGCGGTCGCCATTGACGACCATGTTGTCGCCATCGATGGTGACGACGCCGGGGAACTTGCCGTGCACCGTGTCGTAGCGCGTCAAATGGGCGTTCGACTTGGCGTCGCCCAGGTCATTGATGGCGACGATCTCGATATCTTGCTGCTTGCCGCCTTCATAAAACGCGCGCAAGACATTGCGGCCGATGCGGCCATAGCCATTGATGGCAACTTTGATGGTCATGCTATCTCCTTTATTTTGTTTGAATGAGTCAATCAACCACTATTTCTCAAACCCGCCGCAATCCCATTGATCGACAAATGAATGCCCGTGCGGGCCGCCGCATCCTGTTTTCCTTCGCGGAAACGCTGCAGCAGCTCCACCTGCACGTGGTTCAGCGGGTCGATATACGGGAAACGGTTGCGGATAGACCGCTGCATCAGCGGGTTGGCTTGTTGCAACTCTTCCTGGCCCGTGATCAGCTTCAAGGCTTCCAGCGTGGCCGCGTATTCGGCGCGGATGCGCGTGAAGATGGCGTCGCGCAGGGCCTTGTCCTTGACCAGTTCGGCATACTTGCCGGCAATGGCGATGTCGCTCTTGGCCAGGACCATATCCATGTTCGACAGCAGGGAGGTGAAGAATGGCCAGTCCGTGTACATGCCGCGCAGCACGTCTGCGCCGCCGGCAGGATGGGCGGCCAGGTAAGCTTGCACGGCGGAACCAAAACCGAACCAGCCCGGCAGCATCAAACGGCATTGCGCCCAGCTCAAGACCCAGGGAATGGCGCGCAAATCCTCGATCGAGGTCGATTTCTTGCGCGAGGCGGGGCGGCTGCCGATGTTCAGCGCGGCAATTTCCGCAATCACCGTCGATTCCCAGAAGTACTGCTCAAAACCGTCCGTACCGTACACCAGGTCGCGGTAGGCGTTCAGTGCCGTGCCAGACAGCTCTTCCATGGCAGCCAGGTGGCCGGCGCCAGCCGAGGCGCTCGGCTGCAGCTGCGCTTGCGGCAGCAGGGTCGACTGGATGGTGGCAGCGACCAGCACTTCCAGGTTGCGCCGCCCCACTTCCGGGTTGGCATACTTGGCCGTGATGACTTCGCCCTGCTCCGTCAAGCGGATTTGCCCTTGCACGGCGCCCGCTGGCTGGGCCAGGATGGCTTCGTAGCTGGGGCCGCCGCCGCGACCGACGGAGCCGCCGCGGCCGTGGAACAATCGCAGCTTGATCTGATGCTGCTTGAAAACCGTCACCAGTTCGATCTCGGCCTTGTAGAGTTCCCAGCCGGACGTCAAAAAGCCGCCGTCCTTGTTGCTGTCCGAATAACCGAGCATGACTTCCTGCTGGTCGCCGCGCGAAGCGAGCAAGCCGCGGTAGAACGGCAAGCCGAACGCGCGCGCCATGATGGCGGGCCCGGCGCGCAAGTCGTCGATGGTTTCAAACAGGGGGATGATGTTGACGTCCACTTCCAGGCTGTCCTGGCGCAGCAAGCCCACTTCTTTCAGCAGCAAGGCCACTTCCAGCAAGTCCGAGACGCTGGCCGCCTTCGAAATGATGCAGTTCGGCACCGATTCGCGGCCGTACTTGACGTGGGCTTCGCGCACGGCGCGGAAAATGTCGAGCTCGGACGTGGTTTCCTCGGAATACTGCGCATACGGCGAGGTCAACAGGCGCGGCGAGTCCAGCTCGGCCAGCAGCAAGGCGATGCGCTGCTCTTCGTCCAGGTCCGTGTAGACCAGGCTAGGCTGCACGCCGGCAAACAGTTCACCCACGACGCGCTCGTGCACGTCGGAATTCTGCCGCAAATCGAGCGGCGCCAGCGAGAAGCCGAAGACCTTGACGGCGCGGCGCAGCTGGCGCAAACGGCCCCGTGCCAGCGCGCGCAAGCCATTGCTGACCAGCGAATGCTGCACCACGTCCAGGTCGGCCAGCAGTTCAAAGGCCGAAGCATACGGCTGCACGTTGTCGGCCTGCTTGCCCTTGCCTGCAAGAACGACACGCGTAGCATCGAGGCGCGCGTGGATGCCATGCAGGGCGCGGCGGTACGGCTCGTCGACCCGGTGTGGCGAGGCATCGGCCGAGCGTTCGGCCAGCGCGCGCAGCGGTTCGCTGCAGGCGTTCAATATTTGCGCCAGCGACAGTTGCGAAGCGAGCTTGCGCAATTCGCCCAGGTAAAAGTCGAGCACCTTGTCGGCCTGCGCTTGCAGGGTGCTGCGCAGGATCTCGGCCGTGACGAAAGGATTACCATCCCGGTCGCCGCCGATCCAGCTGCCTACTTTCATGAAATTGGGCAATTCCACATCTTCCCAGCGAGCATCGCGCTGGGCCAGCATGGTTTCCAGCGAGGAATACAATTTGGGCAGTTCGCGCAAGATCGTGTGGTCGTAGAACGACAGGCCATTGGCCACTTCATCCATGACGGACAGTTTGCTCGTACGCAACAAGCGCGTCTGCCACAGGGTGACGATGCCGCGCCCCAGCGCTTCTTCGTTCTGCTCGGCTTCCTCGGGCGTCATTTGCACGCGGTCGCGCTCGCTCAACAGGCGCGCGATCGCCATCTGGCAATTCTGGATGCTCTTGCGCTGCACTTCGGTCGGATGGGCCGTGAAGACGGGGCTGACAAACGCATCGTCAAAGAACGCTTCGAGCGCATCGGCCTGGCCGGCGTCGAGCACATTGCCCACCGCATGGCTGAGGCTACCCTGGCGCGGCGGCGAACCGGCGATCAAATGGGCGCGCGTACGACGGATGTGATGTTGATCTTCAGCAATATTGGCCAACAGCGAGAAATAACTGAAGGCGCGTATCAATTGGGTGGTTTCCTCCTGCGACAGCGCTTGCAGCGCGTCCGACAGTTGCACGCGGGCAGCCTGGTCATTGTCGCGGCGGAAACGGATGGCCAGCTGGCGCACGTGTTCGATGCGCTCAAAAGCAGGATCGCCCAGGTGATTGCGGATGGCGTCGCCCAGCAGACGGCCCAATTGGCGGATATCGCTGCTCAGCAGCTCGTCTTTCACTTCATTCATTTGCATGGTATTCATTTCCTGGGGCGGCCACAGTGCTGGCACCGCACAGATTGTGTAGTACGCGTTCCCCGGCTCGGGAAACGCCCATCGTCCAATTTGTAGTAAATTTACCTTATTGTTTCACCATCCTCTTGATTTTAATCAATCAAATCCATGCTCAAAGGGCTTTTCAGGGCGTACAAGCTGTTTATTGGGTCAATAATATGAAAATTTACTACGCATTTGAATGAAAGGCAACCAACTTTTGTCTTTAGCGGCGGAAATGTGACGCCGCAATGCGCAATGCGCTGGCTCTGGCTAGGCGCTCTCCTGTATGCTGGCGGCTTGAAACAAGCATGTATTCCACATCTTTACCTATTCCACTTCCGATGCGACTGACTGCTTACACCGACTATACCCTGCGCACCTTGATGTACCTGGGCGCGCACCGCGACCGGCTCGTGACCATCCAGGACATTGCCGACTTGCATTCCATCTCGAAAAATCACTTGATGAAGGTGGTGCATCAGCTGGGCTTGTCCGGCATCGTGGAAACCGTGCGCGGACGCAACGGCGGCCTGCGCCTGGCGCGCGACCCGGCCGAGATCAATATCGGCACCGTGGTGCGCGAAACGGAAAACGATTTTTTCATGGCGGAATGCTTTAATACAGACAACAATACCTGTCCGCTGACGCCGGATTGCCAGCTGAAGGCCAAGCTGGGCCAGGCCACGGGGGCATTCCTGGCCGTGCTCGATAGCGTGACCCTGGCATCGATCCTGGCACCGGTCCAGAACGCGCCAGCGCTGGCGGCAGGCGTCATTCCCTTGCACCTAAAAAAGTAAACGCTGTCGCCAAAAACAACAATGCCCGGCGAACCGGGCATTGTGTTTTTTAACAGCGACGAATCAGATCAATGCGCGCTGGCGCCAGCGGCGCCGATGCCCGTTTCCGAACGCATCTGCTGCGCTTCGTAACCGGCACGGTCGATGCGCGCACGGGGGCTGCGATCGAGCACCGAGAACAGCCAGATACCGACAAAACCTGCCGTCATCGAGAACAGCGCCGGCGAAGCGTACGGGAACAGCGCTTCGCCATGGCCCAGCACGTCGACCCACACGGACTTCGACACGACCGTCAGGCCCACCGCCGTGATCAAGCCCATGAAGCCGCCGATGGTGGCGCCCCGCGTGGTGCAATCCTTCCACAGCACCGACATGAACAGTACGGGGAAGTTGGCCGAGGCGGCAATGGCAAAGGCCAGCGAGACCATGAAGGCGATGTTTTGCTTCTCGAACACGATGCCCAGTACCACGGCAATGATGCCCAGCACGATGGTGGTCACGCGCGAGACCTTCAGTTCGTTCGCGCCCGTCGCCTTGCCCTTCTTGAACACAGTGGCATACAAGTCATGCGAGACGGCCGAAGCGCCCGACAGGGTCAGGCCAGCGACGACGGCCAGGATGGTGGCAAACGCCACGGCCGACATGAAGCCGAGGAAAACGTCGCCGCCCACGGCCTTGGCCAGATGCACGGCCGCCATGTTGTTACCGCCCAGCAATTTGCCGGCAGCATCCTTGAACTCAGGATTGGTGCTCACCAGCACGATGGCGCCAAAACCGATGATGAAGGTCAGGATGTAGAAGTAAGCGATCCAGGTGGTGGCCCAGAACACGGATTTGCGCGCTTCCTTGGCATTTGGCACGGTGAAGAAACGCATCAGGATGTGCGGCAGGCCGGCCGTACCGAACATCAGCGCCATGCCGAAGGAAATGGCCGAGATCGGGTCCTTGATGAAGCTGCCTGGGCCCATGATGGCTTCCTTGGTGGCATGCACTTCCACGGACTTGGCAAACAGCGCTTCCGGGCTGAAATTAAATTGTGCCAGCACGGCAATGGCCATGAAGCTGGCACCGCCCAGCAGCATCACCGCCTTGATGATCTGCACCCAGGTGGTGGCCGTCATGCCGCCAAACAGCACGTAAATCATCATCAGGGTACCGACCAGCACGACGGCGATCCAGTATTCCAGGCCGAACAGCAGCTTGATCAGCTGGCCCGCGCCGACCATCTGCGCGATCAGGTAAAAGGCCACGACGACCAGGGTGCCGGAGGCCGAGAAAATGCGGATCGGCGCCTGCTTGAAGCGGTAGGCAGCCACGTCGGCAAAGGTGTAGCGGCCCAGGTTGCGCAGGCGCTCGGCCATCAAGAAGGTAATGATGGGCCAGCCCACCAGGAAGCCGATGGCGTAGATCAGGCCATCGTAGCCATTCAGGAACACCGCGGCGGAAATGCCGAGGAAGGATGCGGCCGACATGAAGTCACCGGCAATGGCCAGGCCATTCTGGAAGCCTGTGATGCCGCCGCCGGCCGTGTAGAAATCGGAAGCCGACTTGGTCTTCGCAGCCGCCCACTTGGTGATGAACAGGGTAAAGATGACGAAGGCGGCGAACATGCTGATCGCCGTCCAGTTGGTGGGCTGTTGCTGCACCTGACCCAGGTCCGGGCCGGCAGCGAACACGCTGCTGCTGGCGCCAGCAGCCAGTAATGTCAAAGCGGTCAAGGCGGCCAAGGCTGCCAAGCCGGAGCGTTTGCGCTGGATCAATGTGGCGCCGTTCATGCCTGCACCCGCGCATGGATGGCCTGGGTCAGCTCGTCGTACTGCTTGTTGGCGCGGCGCACATAGATGCCGGTCACGAGCACGGTAAACAGGATGACGAACAAACCGATCGGCATGCCCCAAGTCATCACGCCATCACCGGTTTTGGTGGCAAGAAATTCTTTATTGAAAGCAATCAACAGGATGTAGCCGTAATACACCAGCATCATCAGGCCCGTCAGCGCCCAGCCGAAGCGCGAGCGCACCTTGACCAGCTGATGATAGTTGGGATCGCTCTTGATTTTTTGAACTAAATCGTCATGCATTGTGTTGCCTCCTGTTATGTAAAAGCCTGCTCTTTTTTGAGCTTGGATTCACAGTACAGGGCGAGGCTTACCCGCCCCTTACGGCGGGCGTATTTCTCGCAAGGCCAACACAATGCATACAGGAAACAACGTCAGTTCAATGCGGCAGCAGGTCCGAAGAATTCATGATGCGTCTGCTGCTCGGGCACGCCCAGTTCGCGCAGATATTGCTTGACGGCGCGCATGAAGGGCTGCGGTCCCAGGAAATACGCATCGACGTCGCGCGATACGGGCAGCCAATTATTCAGGCTCTCTTTATTCAGCAGGCCGACCGCATCGGGCGCGCCCTGTTCGCCGCCATGTTCCGCGTAGCAGTAATAGCGCTTGAGTTGCGGATGCTGCGCGGCCAGTTCGTCGATCTGCGCGCGGAATGCATGCACGCCCTGGTGGCGCGCCGCGTGGATGAAATGCACGGGACGCTTGCCGCGCAAAGCTGCCGTCAGCATGGCCAGGGTCGGCGTGATGCCCACGCCACCGCTGATCAGCACCAGCGGCTTGTCGCTGTCATGCAGCACGAAGTCGCCCGATGGCGGCGTCAGCTGCACGGTGCCGCCCGCCTGCACCTGGTCGTGGAAGTAATTGGAGACCTTGCCGCCTTGCTCGCGCTTGACGCTGATGCGGTAAGTCTGGCCATTGCTGGCGGCCGACAGCGAATACTGGCGGCGCATGGGCACGCCATCGACGGTGGCCACCACGCCGATATATTGACCTGGCGCGAAGTCCAGCACGGCCTGGCCATCGGCGGGCGCCATCAAAAAGGAGGTGATCTCTTCGCTTTCCACGACCTTGCCTTGCACGATAAAGTCGCGCGCGCCGCTCCAGCCGCCTGGCGCCTGTGCTTTCTCTTTATAGATGCGCCCTTCCTCGCCGGCCAGGATGTCGGCCAGCTGGCCGTAGGCCGCGCCCCAGGCGTCGATGACGGCGTCGCTGGCCACTTCCGCGCCCAGCACTTCGCGAATCGCCTGCAGCAGGCTGGCACCCACCAGCGGATAGTGTTCGGCGCGGATTTGCAGGGCCACATGCTTGTTGACGATAGTTGCGACCAGGTCGCCCAGCGCATCGAGCTTGTCGATATGTTTGGCATACATCAACACGCCATTGGCCAGCGCGCGCTGCTGCTCGCCGCTATGCTGGTGCGCCTGGTTAAAGTACGGCAGCACTTCGGGATGGTCGCGGAACAGGTTCTTGTAGAAATGGCGGGTCAGCGTCTCGCCGCCCTGCTCGAGGATGGGGACGGTGGCGGTGATGATGGCGCGTTGTGCTTGGGTCAGCATGTGTAACTCCTGTGTCAGGTGAAAATATTCAGTTACGCCAAAGATTCAATGGCGGGATAAAGATCGTGGTCTTCGCGCCGCATGCGCTGGTACAGCGCGTGCAGCACGCTATTGGCTTCGCTGCGGAAGGCTTCGGGCGCGGCTTCCAGGCGCACGGGGCTGTTCCAGCGGCCGGCAAATTCCAGGTAGGCGCCGGCGATGCCGTGCATCTCGCTTTCGTATTGGCGCCCCAGCTGGGCCACGCTGGCCACGCCGCATGCCTGCGCGGCCGGATACAGATAGCGCTGCTCGACAGCCAGGTGCAGCTTGATCAAGCCGCTCATGGCGATGATCTGGCTGGCAATCGCCGGCGCCTGCACTGCGACACCGCCGCGCGCCAGCTGGCGCAAATCATCAATGGCGGCCAGGATGGCCAGGTGCTGCTGTTTGAATTTGTCGATATTCATGGCGTTCTTTTCTTGCTCTCTTGTTGCGTGATGCCAGTGTAGCGGAATTCGCTTAAACATGCAAATCATATACATCTTTAAGGCGTGCCGGCATGACAGGACTGGCAATGCTGGACAACTGCACGCAATAATGCTTCGGCTATAATCGGGCCGTGCGAATCGCCGCAATTTCGGGCCACCTGGCATGCGCAATTGCCGCAACAAACAATGCGCAATGGTGCTGCTGCACCTTTTTCAAAGGCCGCCGCAGGATGACCGTGTTGCGCGCATCGCTTCCGCCTGCCTGGCGCTACCTTCCTGGATCCATGACATGAAAACCCGCACGCCACTGCTGCGCATCACCGTGATACTGGGCGCCCTGCACGCCCTGCTGGGCTGGCTGCTGCTGCCATCGCTGCCCATCGGCGAGGCCGGCTGGCTGCTCGGCGGCCTGGTCTTGCTGGCCTCGACCATGCTGATACCAATGACGATCTTCGCGCGCACAGTCACCGGCGATGGGCGCCTGGCAGACCGCCTGAGCTGGGCCGGCTCGCTGTGCATGGGCTTTTTTTCCTCGCTGTTCGTGCTGGCCGTGCTGCGCGAACTGCTGATGCTCATACCAGTTGCGCGAGCGCACGCGCAGGTGTCCGCCGTGACCGTTTTGCTCCTGGCGCTGCTGGCCACCGTTGTCGGCTTCATCAACGCCCGCCGCGTGGCGCGCGTGCGCGAGGTGACGGTGCCGATTGCGGGCCTACCGGCCGCCCTGCACAACTTCACCATCGTGCAGCTGAGCGACATCCACGTGGGCGCCACCATCAAGCGGGCCTACGTGGAGGCCATCGTGGCGCGCGCCAACGGCCTGCAGGCAGACATCATCGCCATCACGGGCGACGTGGTCGACGGCACGGTGGCGCAACTGGGCGCGCATACATCCCCCTTGGGCGTTTTAAAGGCGCGGCACGGCGTCTTCCTGGTGACGGGCAACCACGAATACTATTCGGGCGCCGCGCCATGGGTGGCGGAATTTCGCCGCCTGGGCCTGCGCGTGCTGATGAACGAACACACCGTGCTTGAACACGACGGCGCGCGTTTGGCGCTGGCCGGCGTGACCGACTACAACGCGGCCTCCTTTGATCCCGATCAACGCAGCGACCCGCAAGGCGCCATCGCCGGCGCGCCTATCGGCATTCCACGTATCCTTCTGGCGCACCAGCCGCGCAGCGCGCCCGAGGCAGAAGCGGCCAGCTACGACCTGCAGCTGTCGGGCCACACGCACGGCGGCCAGTTCTGGCCATGGAACCTGTTCGTGCCGCTGCAGCAGCCCTACGTGGCCGGCCTGCACCGGCGCGGCAAACTGTGGATTTACGTCAGCCGCGGCACCGGCTACTGGGGCCCGCCGAAACGCATCGGCGCGCCGGCAGAGATTACGCGCTTGAGACTGGTGGCGGCATGAGTGTCAATGGCGGTGTATGATGGCTGACGTTCAACTTGGCCAGAGCGCGCCGCGACCACATCGGATGCAACAGATCGATATCAAGGATCTCCACGTATTCGTGGCGATCTATACCTTGCGCAGCGTCTCGCAGGCAGCGCTCAGCCTTGGCCTGTCGCAACCGACCGTGTCATTCAATCTCGCCAAGCTGCGCGAACATTACCAGAACCCCCTGTTCGTGCGTTCGCCGGCAGGCATGGAACCGACCGCATTTGCCACCGCACTGCACGCCAGCGCCGTCGGCATGCTGGCTGCGTTCGATACCGTTGCGAGGCAGCGCAATGCCTTCGACCCTGCCCTGTCCCGGCAGACCTTCCGCATCGCCATGACGGACCTGAGCCAGATTGTCCTGCTGCCCGGCCTGCTGACGCGCCTGCGCAGCATGGCACCTGGCGTGGCCATACGCATCGTGCCGATCAACGAACACACGGCCGACATGCTCGAATCGGGCGATACCGACCTGGCCGTGGGCTTCATGCCGCAGCTCGATGCCGGCTTCTACCAGCAAAAATTGCTCACCCAGCGTTATGTCGGGCTGGTGGCGCTCGACCATCCCCGCATGCCGCCACAGCCATCCATCGGCGATTACCTGGGCGAGGGCCATGTGCTGGTGAGCACTTCCGGCACCGGCCACGCGGTAGTCGAACGCATGCTGCAGGGCCACGGCCAGCGCCATATCGTGCTCGAAGTGCCCAGCTACCTGGGCCTGGCCAGCATCATCGGCAAGACTGACTTGCTGGCAACCGTGCCGCAACGCCAGGCGGACCTCGTCGGCGATGATGCGCTGGTGCGGCAATTTCCCCTGCCTTTCGCCATTCCCGACTATCAGATCAAGCAGCACTGGCACGAACGCAACCACCATGACGCAGCGCACCGCTGGCTGCGCACGCAACTGACTGAACTGTTCCTGGAACGCTCGCCGGCAGCACGGCTCGGCGAGGATACCCCGCACGTCGCCAAACCAGTATAGAAAAATTCGATAAGCCCCATAGAGCGGGCTTTATGGACGGCGTGCGCCCTCCTGCCCATACTGGACACAACAAGAAACGACCGGCCCCAGCGCCGGCACCATCCATGTGCGCCGGCAAGAAAAATACCAGCAATGGCTAGCGCCCATCCCATTGGAGACAGTGTGGCGCCTGCGCGCCACAGGAGACAAGACGTGATCAATTCCCCCTCGCATGTGGCCGATACCCGCCAGTTGGCGGCCGACCCTGAAAATGCCACTTTTTCACTGATTACGCGGCGCATCATTCCGCTCGTGTTCATTGCCTACTTGCTCGCGTACCTGGACCGCATCAACGTCGGTTATGCCCAGCTACAAATGCAAAGCGCGCTGGGCTTCTCGGACATCGTGTACGGCGTCGGCGCTGGCGTTTTTTTCATCAGTTACCTGCTAATGGAAGTGCCCAGCAACATGCTGTTCGAGCGCATCGGCGCGCGGCTCACCTTCTTGCGCATCATGGTGCTGTGGGGCCTGACCTCGGCGGCCATGATGTTCGTGCAAACGCCCCTGCAATTCTATGCGCTGCGCTTCCTGCTCGGCATCTTCGAGGCGGGGTTTTTCCCAGGCGTCATACTTTACCTGAGCTACTGGTATCCCAGCGCGCGGCGCGCCAAGATCACGGGCCTGTTCCTGTTCTCGCTGCCAGTCGCCGGCGTGCTGGGCGGCCCTCTCTCCGGCTGGATCCTCAGCCACATGAATGGCGTCTCCGGCCTCGGCGGCTGGCAATGGCTGTTCCTGCTGGAAGGCTTGCCATCGGTTGCCTTCGGCATCGTCTGGTATTGCCTGTCGTCCAACGGACCGCAAGACGCCCCCTGGCTCAGCACGGCGCAAAAACAGTTGGTCGCCGCCTCGCTGGCGGCAGACCAGCCTGCCGGCAAGGGCCATGGCCGCCTGAAAGACGCGTTTACAGACAAGCGCGTATATGTACTGGGTCTGATTTTCTTCAGCAACTTTTGCGGCGTCTACACCTTCAGTTTCTGGCTGCCGACCATCATCAAATCGCTGGGCGTGACTGACGTGGGGCACATCGGCACGCTGTCGCTGATCCCGTATGTCTTCGGCGCCCTCGGCATGCTGCTGCTGTCGCGCAGCTCCGATGCTTACCGCGAACGCCGGCTGCACATCGCGCTGCCCAGCATCGCCGGCGCCCTCGCCCTGTCCGCCAGCACCCTGCTGCCGGCCTCGCTGACGCTGTCGCTGATCATGCTGTCGCTCGCCGCCTTCGGCATCATGGGCTCGGCAGCCGTGTTCTGGGCCGTGCCGCCCACGTACCTGAGCCACAAGACGCGGGCGCCGGGCATTGCGTTGATCAGTTCGATCGGGGCCCTGGGCGGCTTCGTCAGCCCGACCTTGATCGGCATCGTCAAAAGCTACACGGGCAGCCTGACCTACGGCCTGTACTTCATGAGCGCCGTGCTGTGCGCCGGCGCGGTGCTGGCCTTGGTGGCGCTGCCGGCCGCCGCGCTGCGCGTCGGCAAGGTTGCCGGCAGCAAGACCTGAGTGCGCCGCCAGTAACCCGCTGACACCCTTTCTTCCCGCATGGCCAGGAGGTCTTCCTGGTCATCAACACTATCGAGGCATGCCATGTTCCATAAAGAAAAGCTGGTGCGTTTCCAGCATTGCGATCCTGCCGGGATCGTCTTCTTCCCCCAGTACTTGATACTCTTCCATGAACTGATGGAAGACTGGTTCAACGAAGGCTTGGGCGGCGATTATGCCGATTTCATCCTGCATCGCAAGATGGGACTGCCGATCGTCAAGCTCGAATGCGAATTCATGGCGCCCAATTCGATGGGCAGCCTGCTCGACATGCGCCTCGAAGTCAAACAGCTCGGCAATAGCTCGCTCACGATCAAAGTCAGCGCCCACAAGGATGGCCGCGAATGCGTGCGCGCTACCTTGAAGGTGGTCCACACATCGCTGGCCGAATTGCGCTCGGTGCCGTTTCCGCCCGAGCTGCGCTCAGCCATCCAACAATTTCAATCGCCGGCACAGTAACAGCACTACACTCAGGAGACCATCATGGCAAAAAGAAAAGTCATCATCACTGTGGCGCCTACGGGCGGCATGGCAAGCAAGCAACAAAATCCGCATCTGCCGACCCAGCCGGACGAAATCGCCGCCGACGTCATCGAATGCTATAACGCCGGCGCCAGCGTCGTGGCGCTGCATGCGCGCCGCCCCGACGACGGCGCCACCTGCGATGCGGCCATCTACCGCAGAATGAATGAGGCGATCCGCGCGAAATGCGACATCATCATCAATAACTCGACCGGCGGCGGTGTCAGCGGCGACATGATCAAGCAGATCGACGACGGCTTCTGGGAGATCGATTTCGAGCAGCGCCTGAAAGGGCTCGATGCCGGCGCCGAAATGTGCACGCTCGATTCGCACACCATCATCGCCAGCTTTGGCGGCAAGGAACTGCTGCTCAACACGGCGCCGTCGCGCTGCCTCGAGCTGGCCAAGCGGATGCAGGAAAAGGGCATCAAGCCCGAATGGGAAGTCTTCAATCCCGCGCACATCCTGCAAGACATGAGTACCTTGATCGCCGCTGGCTTCGACGTGGCGCCGTTTTATTGCAATATCGTCATCGGCGCGGAAAAAGGCTTCCAGGGCGGCTTGCCCTATACACCGCAAATCCTGCAGATGATGGTCGACCTGCTGCCGAAGGATTCGCTGTTCTGCGTCAGTGCGATCGGTGCCAAGCAATTGCCAGCAACGGTGCATGCACTGCTGCTGGGAGGCCACGTGCGCGTGGGCCTGGAAGACAACCTGTATTACCGGCATGGCGAATTGTCGACCAACGTCGCGCAAGTCGAGCGTATCGTGCGCATCATCCGCGAACTGGACATGGAACCGGCGACGCCGGCCGAGGCACGTGTCATGATGGGCTTACCGCGCAGTGACACGCATGTCAAACCCCAATTCGCGATGCCTTGAGATTGACGCTGTAATCGCACGCGGCGCACACGGCAAGAAACCTGTCCCTGGACAGCTTGGAACCGTTCGTATTATCTAAAAGGAAATACCATGCACACCAAACTAAAAGCGCTTTCTCTCGCCGTATCCGCCATCGCCGGGTTGGGGTTCAGCCACATCGCCAGCGCGCAAATCTCCGGCGATACTGTCAAGATTGGCTTTGTCACCGACATGTCAGGCCCGTTTGCCGATACGGATGGGGCCGGCGGCGTCGTGGCCATGAAAATGGCAATCGCAGATTTTGGCGGCACAGTCAATGGCAAGAAAATCGAACTGTTGACCATTGACCATCAGAACAAGGCCGATATTGCCTCTTCCAAGGCGCGCGAATGGATAGACGTGCAAGGCGTCGACGTCCTGATCGCAGGAACCAATTCGGCGGCGAGCCTTGCAATGGCAAAAATCGCTGAAGAAAAAAAGAAACCATTTTTTTCGATTGGCGCAGGCAGTGCGCGCCTGACCAACGAAGCGTGCTCACCGTACACCATCCATTATGCCTATGACACTGTGGCGCTGGCGCGGGGAACCGGCACCGCCGTCGTCAAGCAAGGCGGCAAGAGCTGGTATTTTGTGACCGCCGATTATGCATTCGGTACGTCACTGGAAAGTGAGACAAGCAAGGTGGTGAAGGCCGCCGGCGGTACGGTGCTCGGTTCGTCCAAGCATCCGCTGGCGGCTGCCGATTTCTCGTCGTTCCTGCTGCAAGCGCAGAGTTCCAAGGCGCAGGTGCTGGGCTTGGCCAACGCCGGCGAGGATGCGGTCAATGCGGTCAAGGCCGCCAACGAATTCGCCATTGGCAAATCGATGAAGGTCGCCGGGCTCATATTTGTCATCAACGATATCCATGCGCTGACGCTGCGTATTGCTCAAGGCATGTACCTGACCGACAGCTGGTACTGGGACATGAATCCTGACACGCGCGCATGGGCCCAGCGCTATTTCGCCAAGATGAAAAAGATGCCCTCCAGCTTCCAGGCAGCCGATTACTCGGCAGTGACGCAATATCTTGCGGCCGTCAAAGCAACTGGCACCGATGACGCCGACAAAGTAATGGCGTATTTGAAAAGCAAAAAGCTTAACGACATGTATGTCAAGGACGGCTATGTCCGGGCGGATGGTCGCATGGTTAACTCGATGTTCCTGATGCAAGTAAAGACACCCGCAGAATCGAAATATCCATGGGATTACTACAAGGTGCTGCAAACCATCCCAGGCGAACAAGCTTATACGACTAAATCCGAATCCAAATGTGGTCTGTGGAAATAATCCACTTGCCGTCTTTTCAGGAAGCGCAAGTCGAGCGGATGATGCGCATCATCCGCGAACTGAACATGGAACCGGCGACACCGGCCGCCGCCCGGAATTTCCTATGGTATAAGCGTTATTTGCGCTCAACTCAGTTTAACAAGGAGCGACTATGGCCCTACGCGCACTGATCACCGCCGGCGCCAGCGGCATAGGCCTGGCGATCGCCAAATCGCTGGCCGCCGATGGCACGCGCGTGCATATTGCCGATGTCAACGCGCAGGCCGTCAAGGAGGTCACCGCAGCCCATCCGCTGATCACCGGATCGGTCACCGACATCAGCGATGCGCAAGCCGTCAAACGCCTGTTCGACGATGTGCGCGCCCAGCTTGGCGGCCTCGACATCCTGGTCAACAATGCGGGCCTGTCCGGCCCCACAGCCAGCGTCGCCGACTACGATCCGGCCGCCTGGCTATCGACCATCAATGTCAACCTGAACGGCACCTTCTACGTGACGCAGCAGGCGATTCCACTGCTGAAGGAATCGAGCCAGGGGTCGATCATCATCATGTCGTCGCTGGCCGGCCGTTTTGGCTACCCCAACCGTTCGGCATACTCCACCACCAAGTGGGGCCTGGTCGGCTTTGCCAAGACCTTGTCGCTGGAACTGGGACCGCTCGGCATCACCTGCAACACCATCCATCCCGGCGCCGTCGACGGGCCACGGCTGATGAACGTGTTCGAAGGCCGCGCCCAGGTTTCTGGCAAGACGGTGCAGGAAGAAGTGGACGCCGCCTTGCAAAACCAGGCCGTCAAGCGATTCATCGATCCGCAGGATATCGCCGAACTGGTGAAGTTCCTGTGTGGCAAGCATGCGCGCACCATCTCCGGCCAGTCCTTCCCCATCGACGGCGACTCGAAGGCTACGCAGTAACTGGCCTGCCCGTGCAGCGCGCCGATCGGATCGCTCAATCAGGCCGCATCTGCGCGGCGAAATCGCGCTGGCGAAACTGCTCGATCAGGAAATCGACGAATACGCGCGTCTTGGCGGGCAAGAGCTTCTTGCTGGGATAGTACACGGACAAGGGGCCGGAATCGGCATGCCAGCCGGGCAGCAGCCTGATCAGGGCGCCGCTGCGCAAGTGGGCCAGCGCGTGCGGCATGGGCAGCAGCGCCACGCCGACGCCCATGATGGCTGCCTGCGCCATCGCTTCGGGGTCGTCAAAGATGACGCGCGGCCGGCATTCGGCCACGCCTTCGCCACCCTGGCCGTCGCGCAGTACCCAACTGCGCAAGCGCCCGCTGCCGGCCGAGCGGCGCGCCACGCCATCGAATAGCGCCAGGTCCAGCGGATGCGCGGGCATGGTTTTGCCGCGCATGAAGGCTGGGGAGGCCGTGGCGACGATATGCGCATGTCCCAGTTCGCGCGCCACCACGCCGGGCGTCAGCTCGATGCCGCCGCCGATGGCAACGTCAAAGCCTTCGCCGATCAAGTCCACCTGGAGGTTGTCAAAATGGCAGTCAGGGATCACGCCCGGGTAGCGCTCGATGAAGTCGCCCAGCAGAGGCACCACATAGCTACGTCCGAACGACGGTGCCATGCTGATTTTCAGCACGCCGGCAGGCTGGCCACCCTCTTCGGCCACACCGGCGATCGCCTCACGCAGGGTCGCCAGAGCGCCGCCAATCTGCTGCAGGAAGCGCTCGCCCCCTTCCGTCAGGGTCAGGCGGCGCGTGCTGCGCTGGAACAGCCGCAATCCCAGGCTCGCCTCCAGGCGCGCCACGTTCTTGCTGACGGCAGCCGGCGTCAGGCCCAGGCGGCGCGCGGCCGCCGAAAAGCTGCCCATCTCGGCCGACAGCACAAATGATTGCAAGTGATTGAGTGCATCCATGCCCTATTCTACTTGCTCATTTGATAGTACTGGTTGAAAGTGATTGTAGCGATTCATGGCTACCGCGCATGCAATGAAAGGCAGATACTGGCCTTCCTGACTCGCCACCCACAGAAAGCACATCATGCAAACCACTTCCACCACTGCTGCCACCTCCCTGCCCTTGCTGGGCAAGATCGCCTTTATCACGGGCGGCTCGCGCGGCATCGGCGCGGCCATCGTGCTCCGCCTGGCCAGCCAGGGCGCCACCACCGTCTTCACCTATCAACGTGCCGCTGCCGAAGCACAGGCGCTGGCCGCCACGGTGGAAGCGGCCGGCGGCAAGGCGCTGGGCGTGCAAGCCGATGCGGCCGACGCAGCAGCCCTGCAAGCGGCCATCGACAAGGTGGCGGCGCAGTTTGGCCGCATCGATATCCTCGTCAACAACGCGGGCGTGTTCCTGCCGGGCGCCATCGACGATTTTTCGCTGGAAGACTTCGACAAGACGCTGGCCATCAATGTGCGCGCCGTGTTCGTGGCCATCAAGGCGGCCGTGCCGCACATGCAGTCGGGCGGGCGCATCATCAACATCGGCAGCACGAATGCGCACCGCATGCCATTTGGCGGCGCGGCCGCCTACGCCATGAGCAAATCGGCACTCAGCGGCCTGACGCAAGGCCTGTCGCGCGACCTGGGACCGCGCGGCATCACCATCAACAACGTCGAACCGGGCCCGGTCGCCACCGACATGAATCCGCCCACGGGCGACTTCGCCGACCTGATGCACGGCCTGATGGCCCTGCCCCGCCACGGCACGGCCGATGAAATCGCCGGCATGGTGGCCTACCTGGCCAGCGCGGAAGCAGCGTTCGTCACGGGCGCCGGGCTGAAGATCGATGGCGGCTTTGCCGCGTAAACGAAAAAAGCCGGCTGCAAGGCAGCCGGCTTCTGGGACTTACTCCATTACTGCGTTACGCCGCCTTGCGCCGGCGGCCGCGCCACCACAGCAGCAAGGCCAGCAGCACCAGCACGCCGACGATGATGCCGGCGCGAGCCAGGCCGATCAGGTTCGAGGCAGGGCCGCCGTTGCGCAAGGTCGTTACCTGTTCCGCCGTGACCTTGACGTCTGGATTGCCGTACATCTTCTGCACGTAATTACCCAAGGTAACAATCTGCTCGTCCGACAAGGTTTGGCGGAAGGCCGGCATGACATATCCTGCAGCGTGGCCAGCAGCATGGCTAGCCTTGCCATCCTGGCGTTCCACGCCATCGAGGATGGCCATCACCAGGTTGTTGCTGTTGCTGCGGCCCGTCACCGAGTTATGGAACAGCGATGGCAAGGTGCCGTCGACACTACCCTCGCCCTTGGCATGGTGGCAGCTGGCGCATTGCGCATCGTACAGCTGCGCGCCTGACATTTTGTTCAGGTTCTGCGGCAGCGGCACGCCACGAATCGCGCCCAGCTCGTTCCCAGGCTGGCCCCATTGCGTCACCGGTTTCGTGTCCGCCGCATCACGTACGGCTGGCACGCTCTTGACGTAATGCGCGATGGCGTTCAGGTCGGCGTCGCTCAAGTGCTTCAGGCTATGGTCGATGGCTTCGGCCATCGGTCCGGCAGCCTGCGCCTTGTTTGCCGCGCGGCCAGTACGCATGTAGTCGACCAGGTCTTGCTGGCTCCAGGCACCCACGCCGCTGTTCACGTCCGAGGTGATGTTCGGCGCATACCAGGTGCCCAGGTCGGCGCCGCCCAGTTCCTTTGACAGTTGCTCTGCCATCAGCGCATTGCGCGGTGTATGGCAGGTGGTGCAGTGGGCCAGGCCTTGCGCCAGGTAGGCGCCGCGGTTCCACTCCATGCTCTTGGACGCGTCAGCGACGAACGGCTTCTTGTCGAGGAACAGCATGTTCCAGCCCGACATCGACAGACGGATGTTGAACGGGAACGGCAAGTCCGTCTGCTTCGCCGGCGCCGCATCGACCGCTGCCACGCCATGCATGAAGTAATCATACATGGCCGCCGTATCGGCGTCGCTCACCTTGGCATACGCCGTGTAGGGCATGGCCGGGTACAGGTTGGCGCCGTCGGCGCGCACGCCGTGGCGCACCGCGCTTGAAAACTGCGCCAGCGTGTAGTTGCCGATACCATGCGTCTTGGACGGCGTGATATTGGTTGCAACAATGGCGCCGAGTGGCGTGGCCAAGGACAGGCCACCTGCCATCGGCTTACCACCAGGCACGCTATGGCAGGCGATGCAGTCGCCTGCCGTGGCCAGGTAGCGGCCCCGTTCGATCGCCGCCGCATCGGGCACGGCCGTGTCGGCGGCCAGCACCGGCATGGCCACGAGGGACAGCAGTGCCGCGCCTGCCGCCATTTTGAAGGTCGCCATCATGCTTTTGCTCCCTGTTCGTCGAGGATGTGCTTGACGGTGCGCAAGGCCACGGCCAGGCCGTTTTCGGTCGAGTTACAAGTGCCCGAGGTGGGCAGCACGCCGGTACTGCACAAGAACAGGTTCGCGTGGTCAAACGTGCGGCCCCACTGGTCGCAGACCGCCTTGGCCGGATCGGAACCCATCGACAGCGTACCGCAGATATGCTGGTTGTTGGCAAATACGCCTTCCTTACTGTGACGCAAGTTGGTGCCGCCCATCAGCTTGGCGATCTGCTCGAAATCCTGCTTCGAGCGCTCGTGGCCGCGCTTGGTGTAGTCGGCGATCGAATAGTGCGCCTGCGGCTTGGGGATGCCCATGGCATCTTTTTCGCTGCTGAGGGCAATGCGGTTTTCCGGATTCGGCAGCACTTCGAGCACGTTCTTCAGGCTCATTTCGCGCGCCGAGCGGAAACGCAGCTGCTGTTCGAACTCTTCGCCAAAGACGCCCTTGCCGATCAATTCCTTCGACGCGCCATCGACGCGCGAAATGTTCGTGAAGTCCAGGCGGTACGGCGAATGCTGGCTGCGGAAGTCGCCATCGCGCATGGTGTTGATCGAGTTGGGGCTTTGCGGGCCCCGGCCCAGCCACAGGTCTTCATCGGCGTCGAAGGTGATCGAGGTACTCGGATGGTCCATCAGGTTGCGGCCCACCATGTCGCTGCTGTTGGCCAGGCCCTTCGGATACTTGTCCGAGGCGGAGACGAGCAGCAGGCGTGGGCTTTCGATACCGTTGGCGGCCAGGATGAAGGTCTTGGCAGTGACGCGGTGGCTCTTCTTGTCCACGTCGTAATACAGCGCAGCGGTGATGCGGCCCTGCTCGTCGTGCTCAAGCTTGTACACATTGGCGTTACACACGATCTTGACGCCGGCATCTTCTGCCTGCACCGCGGCGATGCCGCCGTGGTATTGCGCATCGATGGGGCAGATCGGCTGGCAGCTGTTGTTGCCGCAGCAGGCCGGGCGGCCATCGTAGCTGACGCTGTTGCGCGCCACGGTGTTGCCCACCACTTTATATGATGGATCGAGGCGTTCGCGGATGCGGCGCATCGCAAACGGCTCCGTCACCGGTTCCATCGGGAAGGCCTGCTTGCGCGGCGAACCGGTGTTGTCGGCGCCCGAGACGCCCATGATTTCTTCGGCTTCCTGGTAGAACGGCTCCAGGTCTTCATAGCTGATCGGCCAGTCGACGCCCACGCCATACAAGGTATGGATGCGGAAGTCGTTCGGCACATTGCGCCAGGCCTGCGCGGCCCAGTGCCACGAGGTGCCGCCGAACTGGCGGATGTATTCGGCCGGGTAGGGATACGGGCCGGCCTGCACCAGATGGCCATTATCCTTCGGCGCGTAGATCGGGTGCGGCGCCGTGGCGACCGACGGATACGGCGACATCCAGTCGCTGCGGCGCGTCGTGTTGCGGAAACGCGCGACGATTTCGCCGCGCGAGACGCGCGGACCTGCTTCCAGGATCAGCACCGAGGCGCCGGCCAGCGCGAGCTTGCGCGCTGCCAGGGAGCCGATGATGCCGGAACCGATCACGAGGTAATCGGCAGAGAGTTGTTCAGCCATGATGGCTCCTTAAATTGGTTTTCTTGCCCAGCTGCCGTAGGCGCCGTAGGAATACGTGGGGGGGACAAGCACGTCGGCGACGACGGCCGCGTTCAGCGCCTCTTCGTAGGCCACGCATACTGCCGCTTCGCCGGTGCCGACGATGCCCAGGTACCAGCCGCTGGCGATCTGGCGCGGTACTGCAGCGAGCTTCGATTCGGCAGCATCAAGCGCAGCCTGGATGTTTGCGCTCGTCAAGCCCTCGGCATTGATCAGCGTCAGCAGCGCGCGCACGTTGGCCGGAAAGGCAGCGTCTTGCGCTACCAGCGCCTTGTAAATGCGCGTGGCCAGGCCTGGTTCGAGCACCTGGCGCCCTACCAGCACGGCCGATACGGCCAAAAAGGCACCCTGCTCCGCATCGGCGACCGGCTCGGCCAGCGCCCAGGGAATCAGGGCTGCGGCCGAAGCCGACAGCAAACCGGCCAGCACCATGCGGCGGCCGGGATTGAAAGGGCTCTTGCCCTTGTTATTTGTAGCGTCCAATTGAAGCTCCCGTGAGTTCAGCAACTGTTCAGAAAGAATGTTTGAGGCCGGCCATCACAACCGTCTGGCCGCCATTCGAGGACGGCGTGCCGTTTTGCGAATCACCGACCGAAGCAACGGCGTTGACGATGCTGCCATCCTTACCCAGGGTCTGGCCACGTGCCAGCTGGCGCGCTTCGACGATGTAGAAGGAAGTGCGCTTGGAGAACATATAGGTCTGCTCCAGCGACAACTGCTTGTAGCTGGCGCGGCTGCCAATGTCATTGGCGCGCGTGGCGCGCGTATCGCTGTAGGCGGCACCCAGGAACCAGCGCGGTGTCAGCTGGTAGCTGGAGATCAGGCCGACCGTGTTGAGGATGGCGGTGTCGCGGAAGGCCGAGCGGCTGCCCGCTTCGTATTGCACATTGCTGGCATTCGCGCCCACCATCAGCTTGCCGACCGTGTAGCGGGCGGCCGCCGTGATGAACTGGGCGCTTTCGGCCGAAGCGTAGCCCTGGTTGATGGCCGAGATGCCGAAGCTGCCCGATGCACCATTCCAGCCGGTGCCGGTATCGCCGTTGCGCAGTTTCAAGTAACCGAGCGCAAACTCGGCCGGCGAGGCGCTGTACTTGACGGCGGCGCCAAAGCTGCTGCCGATGGCATTGCCATCGGCTGCTTCGCCAAAACCGTATTGCGCGCTTGCCTGCAGGCCGCGCCATGCTGGCATGCTGTAGGTCAGCGCGTTGCTGATGCGTACGGTCGTATCGAGACCGTCGATATCGCCTGGATGGGCACCGGTGGCGCCCGTGACGATGTTGCTCGACGCCAAAGAACCAACCAGCAGGTAAGACGGCGTGTACTGGCGGCCAGCCGTCAGCGTACCGTAGGCCTTCGATTGCAAACCGACATACGCCTGGCGGTTGAACAATGATCCTGCCGAACTTTGCGCGCCGCTATCGAGTTCGAAGCCGCTTTCCAACAGGAACAGCGCCTTCAGGTCGCCGCCCAGGTCTTCCACGCCCTGGAAACCGATCTTACTGGCTGACAAGTTACCGCTACGCATGTAGGTATTCGAGTTGCCGCCCTGGTTGCTCGCGTACACCATTGCAGTGTCGGCGACGCCATAGATGGTCACATTGCTTTGGGCGCAAACGTTTGCGCCGATGAGGGAAGCAGCAGCCAGCGCCACAGCGCGCATGCAAGTATTTTTCATTATATTTTCCTGATTTTCCTGATTTATTGTACGCCTACCAAGTATTGTCGTCATGTCGACGTCTTACGAGTTTTGGCGCCGCGTTGTCGCTCGGCACAACTGCCGGTGCGTCCGCTTTTCTTCTTGATGTAGATCAAGTGCGCAAATTATACGCTTATTTGCTCACATGTAAGTGATTGACTATAAGGCATAGTCTTATAGCAAAACATTCCTTTGTCTTATAGCAAAACACTCGCACGCGCGAGCGCAAGCCCGGCGGAGCGCAGCAATGGGTGTGGCAGACATGGAAAAGGCAGCGGCGGCACGTGGCAAAAAGCACGTACCGGAAGATACTCAGGAGAGGGGAAGCGAGGGGTGGCGGGGACTGCCGCTCAGCGCAGGATGGCTGGCGCCACTGGCAGGGTTTCCAGTGCGATGAAGGCTTCCAGCGCACCGCGCATGTCGTCGAAAATCTGCTTGCCATAGGCAGCTTCCAGGCTTGCGTACTGCAAGTCGATCAGCTTGCCCATCTGCAACAGCAAACTGGCGCCCGCTTCCGACAGGTGCACCTTGCGGCGGCGCTGGTCGCCCTCGAACTTGCTGCGCCCGATCAAGCCGATTTCTTCCATGCGCGCCAGGATGCCGCTCATGCTGGGACTCGATATCTGGCAGATGTCGCACAGTTCGCGCGGTTCCAGGGTCGGGCTTTCATTGAGCACGCGCATGATGCGCCACTGCTGCTCGGTCACGCCGAAATGATTGAGGATGGGGCGGAAGTGCTGCAGCAGGCTGTCGCGGGCCTTCAGCAGCAGTTGCGGCATGTTCGGATAACGGATCGGTAACTGCAAGCGGAACTCCCATGGAAGACTGGCATCATTAATGTCATTATACGACTCGTCCGCAGGCAACGGCAGCTTGGCAGCGAGGTATTCCCCCTACGTCGCCCTGCCCTCATCGCGGGCATGCGCATGCACGGACCACAGCACGCCCGCCGCCAGCAAGAGCATCGCCGCCCATTCCAGCGGACGCGGCATGCGCTGTGCAAGCACAAAGCCATACAGCAGAGCGAACAGGGTTTCGGAGAGGATCAGCTGGCCCGACAAGGTGACCGGCACCAGGCGCGACGCCATGTTCCACAAGTAGTTGCCGATCACGGAAGCCCCCAGCGCCAGCAGCAGGCACACCAGCCAGAAATACGGCCAGTTGCGCGCCGGCGCCCCATCGGCCAGTGCCGCAGGCTGCAGCAGCAACGCCACGGCGCCGACCAGCAGGGCGATCACGCCGCTGGCCAGGCCATACAGCATGGCCCACTCCACGGCGCTGAAATGCGCATGGCGCTTCAAAAAACGGGCGTTATCGAGCGCATACCAGGTCCAGCAAGCCAGTGCGCAGGCGGCGCTCAGCACGCCGAGCAGCCTGTGCGCCAAAGTGGCGCCGGCCGCGCCAGCAACACCTTCATGGCTGAAGATATCGATATTGATGCAGGCAATCCCCAAGGCCACCACCAGCAGCGGCAAGGCCAGGCGCCGCAGCGGCAGCGCGCCGTGGTCCTTGTGGCCGAAAATGGTCACGCTCAGGGGTAGCAAGCCGATGATCAGCGAGGTGGGCGCCACGCCGGCCAGCTTGACGCCGTACGCCAGCAGCAGGTAATACACGACATTACCGGCCAGCGCCTGGCGCAGCATGGCCAGCCAGTCGCTGCCCCGCAAGCGCCGCAGCAAGGGCAAGAGCCGCGGCAGCATCAGGGCGGCGGCCAGTGCGCCATAGCAGACATAGCGGCCGAGCATCAGCTCGAGCGGGGAAAAATCGGGCAGCAGTACCGGCACAATGAAAACGGCGCCCCACAAGGCGCCGGCCAGCAAGCCAAATACGATTCCACGCCACATGCCCGCCACTTTCACGTCGTATATCAGAGGACGCCAGTATGGCATGCGGCGGACAATACCGTCAGCCCCTGGCCTTGGCCTTGCGCTGCGCGGGGATGAAATGCTCGCGCACGGCCTTGGCCAGCAAGCTTGGTGGCAGCAAGCCCTGGCCCAGCAGGAAGTTGTTGAACGCCAGGCGGTCGAATTGATCGCCCAGCGCCAGCTCCGTTTCCGCGCGCAGCTGCAAGATGCGCGTATAGCCATAGAAATAGCTGCCTGCCTGGCCCGGCATGTTGAAAGTATAGCGGTCCAGCTCCTGGCGCGCCATCGGCATCGACAGCATCACTTCATCCGTCAGGATGCGTCCCGCCTCTTCGCGCGTGACTTGCCCCAGGTTCAGCATCGGGTCGAGCATGGCGCGCGCGGCGCGCAGCATGCGGAACTGCAGCGCGATGAACTGGCCTTCGGCCGGCTCGTAGGGGATCATCTCGGCTTCCGCATACAGCGCCCAGCCTTCCACGTTGACGCTGTTGAACGCGTACAGGCTGCGCGCCTGCGACACGCCACGCTCCACCATGGCGCTGAACTGCAGCTCGTGGCCGGGACGGCCCTCGTGCGCGCTCAAGGTCCAGGCGGCACCGGCAAAATTGAAATCGTCATACGCTTCGCCCTTGCCGCTGGCGGCAGGGTTGCTGACGGTGAGCACGAACTGGCCATGTTCGCCCGTGTTGCCGATCAGCGGAGGCGGACGCATATGCGGCGCCGGCTGGGCCGCCGATTCGGCTGCCGACGCCAGGCGCATGGTCATGGCGCGCTGCGGCACATCGACCACGCGCTGCTGGCGAATGCGCTCCTCTAACTGCGTATTGACGCCCTTGTAATGCGCTTCGAGCTGTTCGTTGGGGATGGAGTCGCTTTTCAGCGCACGCAGCACCTGCCGGTAGTCATTCGCGTCGACACCCTTCAGCGCAAGCCTGGCTGCCACCACGGGCGCCAGCGCCTGCATGGCGGCGCGCGTTTCCAGGTAGGCCACTTCCGCCCGCTCGACCAGCGCACGCGGCTCGATATCGATGCCCACCTGCTTCAGGCGGAACGCATACAGCTCGGGCGCCATGCGGAAATCCGTGCGCGACAAAGGCAGCACCACTTCCCGCTCCCACGCCGCATACGCGTTCAACTGCTGCTCCATGACCGCCAGCGCCGGCTCGGCTCCAGCGATCTGCATGTCGGCGAACAGTTTGCGGATGCCGGCGATGTACGTTGGCAGGTTTTCCAGCGACTGCTCCACCTGCAGCCGCACGGGTCCGGCCAGGCCCTTCTGGCCAATTTTTTCCGTGAAGCGCGCCTTCGCCTGCGTGGTGATCGGCGTGCTGCCCGGATATTGCCCCACGTAGCGCTGCAGGCGTTCGAGTGCCTTGGCGCGGCGCGCGGCCGGGCGCTGCTCCTGCAGCAGGCTTTGCATGCTGCCAAAGACCATTTGCGGCACATCGACCCACGGCAAGGTGTATTTGGCGTCCAGCTGCGCACCGGCGATTTCCTGGTCGACGGCGGCCGTCAAAATCTGCAAATCCTGGGCGATGCGTTCATCCTTTTCCGCCGCCAGCTTCTGCTGCAGCTGCGCGCGCGCCTGCTGCATGGCGGCCACATAGCGCTCGGTGATCTTCGGGCCCAGGTCGGTGGCCAGGCCGTCATACTGCGCCAGGCCTGTGTCGGAGGCGTTTTCAGGCGAGAACTGCGCCTGCGCCGCCAGCACGATGGCGGCATTGCGGTTGCTGGCATCGACCCAGGCGGCCGCAGTGGCGGTAACGGCGGGGGCAGCGGCCATGGCGGGCATGGCAAACGCGGTGGAGAACAGGGCGGCAAGGACGGTCTGCTGCAATTTCGGCGTGACGGACATCGGGGATTTCCTTCCTGAGGTGAGCGATGAGCGAAGCGGCGAGTATCGGCCAGGCCAGCACGACTGTCAATTGCGTCCATTCAGGGCCGGCAGATTCCAGGGCGTGACAAGCTGGACAGCCCCCCCTTGGCGCCGGCTACCTGGGCCAGACCCACACCAAGCGCGGGAGGCGCCGCCCGCCAGCCAGCTGGCCGCAGGGACGCTGCGCTCCATGCAGGAGCGCAGCGCGATTTCCCTATCCTGAACGATGCGTTTTAGTACGCCAGCCCGTAGCCGAACTTGTACAGCGGATGCGCCGTGTCATACGGCACGTCCGATTTCTGCACCTGCACTTCGGCCATCGATGATGGTAGTTCGAACGGCAGCTTGCCTTGCGGCTTGGCCTTGCCCGTCAGGACATCGAACAGCGCGCCGTCGCTGACGCCAAAGTTGGCGATGATGGCGCTGGCCTTGTCCTGCACGTTGCCGAGGATGGCCGGGCGGTCCAGGTACACCGTCACCACTGTCTTCGGCGCATACTTGGCCGCGTTCTTGATCGCTTCGTAGTCGGCGTTGCCATCGATGTAATCGAGGCGGCCCTCGTGCTGCATGCTGCCGAAGATGTAATTGGGGTGCAGTGTTTCATACGGCGCGGCCACGCGCAGCAGGGCCACGTCCGCTTCCTGCGGCGTAGCGACCACCGTGTAGCCATACTGCTTCGCCACGGCAGCGTCGATGCCATACAAGTACACTTTTTTCACGGCAGCGGCCAGCGGCAAGACCTTGTCCTTGTTTTCCAGCAAGACCAGCGAACGGCGCTGCGCGTCCAGCCCAGCGTCGACAAAGCCAGCGTTGCCCACCGTGGCAGCGGCCTTGGCCGCATCGACGAACGGATGCTCGAACAGGCCCTGCTTGAATTTCTGCACCAGGATGCGCCGCGCCGACGCGTTGATGCGCTCTTGCGTCAATTGGCCCCGCTGCACGGCTTGCGTCAGGTACGGCGCTTCCGTCACGCCGCCAAACTGGTCCATCCCGGCCGTGACGGCTTTCACGTAGCGCTCGGCCTTGGTGGCGTCTTCCATGCCCCACGGCGTGCCGAAACCGATAAACGACGGCGCGACGCCCGGCGCCGTGCCGTTGCGGCAATTGGCATCGCAATCGGAGGTGATGCCCCAGTCGGACAGGATCACGCCCTCGAAGCCATATTTTCCGCGCAGCAAGTCCGTCAGCATGGTCTTGCTGAAACCGGCCGCCACCTGTTCCAGGGTGATGCCATCGATCGTAATATTGCCGTCCGGCAAGGCATATGTGGGCATGACGGAAGCCGCCTTGGCCGTAAACGCCCCTTCGAACGGTTTCACGTGGTAGGCGAAGTTATTGCCCGGATACGTCATGTAGCGGCCATAGTAATTGTGGCCATCGAAGCCTTCCTTCGTGGCGCCATAACCGACCCAGTGCTTGACGACGGCCACCACGCTGCCGTCATGCAAGCCCGTGTTGCCATCCTGGAAGCCCTCGATATAGTGCTGCACCATGCGCTTGGCCAGGTCTGCGTCTTCGCCAAAGGTGCCGTTGATGCGCGACCAGCGCGGCTCGGTGGCCAGGTCTGCCTGCGGCGACAATGCCTGCGTGATGCCCACGGCCAGGTATTCCTGGCGCGCGATGTCGCCGAAGCGGCGCACCAGTGCATCGTCGCCGATGGCCGCCAGGCCCAGGGTTTCCGGCCACTGCGAAAAACCCTTGGTACCGGCGCTGGCGCCCACCGTGTACTGGAAATGGTGGCGCGGGTCGGTGCTGATGGAGACGGGAATGCCATGGCGCGAAGCTTCGCTCAAGGCCTGCAGCTTGTTGTATTGCGCCGCCATGTTGGCCGTGTCGCCGGCCATGCGGGTAATGAAGGTATTGACGTATTGCTTGACGATCAGGTCTTGCAAGGCCGTCAAATCATACGCGCCGCCCAGGCCGATGCCGGAGGGGTCCGCCAGGGTGGGCGCCGTACCGTGCATCATCAGGCCGGCCTTTTCATCGAGCGTCATGCGCGACAGCAGGTCGTCGGCGCGCGCCTCGGCCGACAGGCGCCAATCCTCGTACGGCTCGATCTTGCCGCTGCGGTTCATGTCCTTGAAAGTATAGCCGTTGACCTTGAGCAGATTGTACGTGGTGGCGCCGAACACAGGCTGCGTGTACTCCTCGCTGACGGTGTCGTTGCCGCAGGCGGCGAGGGCAAGCGTGGCGACGCAGCCGGCGACCACGCGGGCCATCGGTTTCATAGTGCAATGCATGATGATCTCCTAGATTGTTTTTGTAGGTATATGGGCGGCAGCAAGGCCGGCCCGCAAACAATATAGCCTGACAATCCGTGCGTATTTTGACTGCGCAGCACGCGTTTTATACCCGCGAGAACAATTTTTGTTTGGGCGGCACTGCCAGCAACAATTTCCTACAAAGTGCTAATATTTGTGAAAAATTACTACAACAAGCGGGAGACACCCATGCACAAACACGATACGCGCACGGTTTCAAACCGGATTGCGCAGCAATGCGCACGCACCATGCAGGCCGATGGCCACGATCCTGCCGACTTTGTCCGCCAGACGGGCATCACGCCCGCGCAACTGAATGAACCGGGCGGACGCATCAACGCCGA
Source organism: Janthinobacterium woesei (assembly GCF_051380875.1). Lineage (NCBI taxonomy): Bacteria > Pseudomonadati > Pseudomonadota > Betaproteobacteria > Burkholderiales > Oxalobacteraceae > Janthinobacterium > Janthinobacterium woesei. The sequence goes on along the minus strand of NZ_JBNYXW010000014.1, from coordinate 17,194 downwards.
GCGGCACCGCCGCATGGTCGCCTACGCACAGCACGTGCCGCCGCACTGCGGCATCCTCGACCTCGATGTCACACACTGGTTCGCGCATTTTTCCGGCGTCGCCCACGTCTGCTTCAACCGCCCCACCCTGCGCAGCGCCCTGCACGAGCTGCTGCACCTGCGCGGCCTGATCGGTGAATTTGATTTCATGCTGATGAGTGAGAATGGCACGCGCATCGAGATCGAATACCTGTCCGAATTCTGCCCGCTAGGGGGCGCGATGCAGGCGTTGGCCAATTTCCGCATGCTGGCCCTGGTCGCGCGCGCCTATGACATGGGCGCGCCCACGGCTTTCCAGGCGCATTTCCGCGGCAAGGCGCCGCGCTTTGCGCCGGCCATCTCCGAATGCTTCGGCGCCGCCGCCGCGTTCGGCCAAGCGCGCAATACGCTGGTGTTTGACGCGCCCAATCTGGACCTGCCGTTCGCCCAGTTCAACGCCATGCTGGCGCCCCACGCGCTGCGCCACGCGCAGGGGCAATTACAACAGCTGCAGGGCGCGCAGCTGTTTTCGGCCCGCGTGGAGCAAGCCATCCTCGATTTACTGGGGAACCAGGGCACGGGCGATGCCGACGGCGCCTTGCTGCTGCCAGCCCTGTGCGACGGCCTGGCGATGAACCGCTGGACCTTGCAGCGCCAGTTGCAGCAGGAACAAACCTCGTTCCGCGCGCTGGAACTGCGCGCCAAGAGCCGCGAATCGCGCCGCTTGCTGCGCGAAACGAGCATGAGCGTGGCGGAAATCGGCGACCGCCTGGGCTTTTCCTCGCAAAGCGCATTTACCCGCTTCTTCAAGACGCAGTTCGCGCTGCCGCCGGCGCGCTACCGCAGCGATGCTGCCGGGCGCTAGAGTGCTGAAGCGTTTATGCGGCGGCGCGCGCGGCGGCCCGCATGCTGTCCATTTTCGGCTTCATGTAAAAGCACATGAACAGGCCAATCACCACGCCGGCCGGCAAGGAGCGGCTGAAGGCGACCCACCAGGCAGCGCCAAAGCCATCACCCACGCCATGATTGATGGCGGTGACGGCCAGCGCCAGCACGCTTTCGATCAGGCAAGCCGTCAGCAACGCCACGACCAGCTTGCGCGCCACCCAGTGCGCGCCACCCATGGCCCGGTCGACGCCTTTTTCCAGCACGCCCAGGCAGACCAGAATCAGCGGCAGTATCAGCAGGCTGGTAAGGAAGCCGCGCCCCCAGCGAGGAAAGAACGCATCGCCCAGGCCCACGTTGGCCCAGGTCATGATGCCGCTCAAGAGCAAGGCGATGGAGGGCAGCAGGATCAGGTCGGGCAGGATCTGGCGGAAGGTCAGCGACGGCCTTTTAACGACGGATGGAGCAGGCATGGCAATGGCATTCAAAGTAGTTGATAATAGCAACGATACCCAAACAAGTTGATTAAGTCAACCAAATGCCATGATGACAAACGCTACCGCTGCACCCGCCCGCGATAATTTTGTCGCCTTCATGACCGTCTTCGGCAGCGCACAACAGGTACTCAAAGACTGGATGCAGGCCGATGCGCAGCAAGCCCAGGGACTGGGACCGCTGCACTTGCACGCCCTATGTTTGTGCTGGCGCAATCCGGGCGGCGCGCAGCGGCAACTGGTGCAAGCCATGGGACGCGACAAGGGGCAGATTGCGCGCATGACGCGCGAGCTGGAAGAGCTGGGATGGTTGCTGCGCACGCCCGACGCGCAGGACAAGCGCGCCTGGCGCTTGAGCGTGACGGCGGCGGGCGTGAAAAAATGCCTGTGGTTCGAAGCGCTGGAAACGCGCCTGGCTGGCGAGTTGTTCGCCGGCATGGCGGCGCCCGATCACCAGCGCCTGGCGCAGATGCTCGTGACGCTGCAGGCGAAGCTGGAGGCGCTGGCGGCGCCTTGAATTGCCGCCTGGCCGCTACTCTGCGTCGGGCTGGGCGTCGGGATGCGCCTGCTGGAACGCCGGCAGCGCCTCACATTGCGCCACGATGCGGCGTATCGTCGGATATGGCGCCAGGTCGCACTTGAAACGCAGCGCGTTGTAAATCTGCGGCACCAGGCAGCAATCGGCAAGGGTCGGCGTGTCGCCGTGGCAGAACAGGCCCGTGCGCGGGTCATTGGCTAGCTGCGCTTCCAGCGCGGCCAGGCCTAGGTTCGTCCAGTGCAGATACCAGGTGTTTTTCTGCTCTTGCGAGAGGGCCAAAGGCCCCGTCAGGTAATTGAGCACGCGCAGATTGTTGAGCGGGTGGATATCGCAGGCCGAGACCATGGCCAGCTGGCGCACGCGGGCGCGGCCCAGGGCGTCAGCCGGCAGCAACTTCTGCCCTTGCTGCGTCTCGTCGAGGTACTCGATGATGGCCAGCGACTGCGTCAGCACCGCGCCCTCGTCCTCCAGCACGGGCAGAAGGTGCTGCGGGTTCAGGCTGGAAAAGGCCGCGCCGAACTGTTCGCCGCCGTTGCGGCTCAAGTGCACGTAAGCCGTGTCGGCCTCCAGATTTTTCAGGTTCAGCGCGATGCGCACGCGGTAGGACGCAGAGCTGCGGTAATAGCCATGTAGTTTCATACAGTACTTTCAGTGAGGGTGGCGCAAACGGGGCTCGATTTTCCCCGGCTGCGCATCAAACGGCCCATGGCCAAGAGCGCCAGGGATGCCAGCACAGCAGGAATGGCCAGCAAGAAGAAGATGGTTTCGTTATCGAGTTTCAGGGTCAGCATCAAGCCACCGCCCATGGAGCCCAGGACGGAGCCGCTGCGGCCCACGGCTGCCGCCCAGCTGACACCCGTGGCGCGGCTGGAGGTGGGGTAAAACGCGGCCGCCAGCGCATTGGCGCCCACTTGCGAGCCGCTCACGCCGAAGCCCACGCCAAACACAGCCAGCACCAGCAAGGCCAGGCTGCTGCCCGACAGGGCCACGACGACGATGCAGCCGGCGGCGGCCAGGTAGGCGATGCTCAGGACTTTATGCGGGCTGTAGCGGTCCATCCAGCGGCCCAGCAATATGGCGCCGACGGTGCCACCCACCTGGAACATCATCGTCACCAGCGAAGCATTCGACAGCGACAGGCCATTGCCGTTCAAGAGGGTCGGCATCCAGCTCGAGAGCAGATAGATGATGAGGAGGCTCATGAAAAACGTGAACCACAGCAGCAAGGTGCCGCCTATTACGCCGGGACGAAACAATTCCGCCACTGGCGAGCCGGCGAGTTTTTTATCGCTGACGATCAGGCGCGGCAAGCTTGCCATGGCGGGCGCGATGCGGCGCGCGATGTTCAGCACCTGGCTGGCGTCACGGCCCTTCAGCACCAGCCAGCGCAAGGACTCGGGCAGCGCCAGCAGCAGCACGGGCACCAGCAACAGCGGCAAGGCGCCGCCCAGCATCAGCACGCCGCGCCAGCCGATCAGGTGCAGCAGCTGCGCCGAGGCCAGGCCGCCCAGCGCCGAACCGATGGTAAAGCCGCAAAACATCATGGTCACCAGGCCGGAACGGCGCTGCTGCGGGCAGTATTCGGACGTCATGGTGACGGAAGTCGGCATGGCGCCGCCCAGGCCCAGGCCCGTGAGGAAGCGCAGCACCAGCAGCATCGTCAAGTCCGTCGACCAGGCCGACAGCAGGCTGGCCGCGCCGAAGAAAGCCACCGAGAATATCAGCACGGGACGGCGGCCATAGCGGTCCGCCAGGGGGCCGAACAGGAAGGAACCGGCCATCAGGCCAAACAGGCCCGCGCCAAACAGGGGCGCCAGCGCGGCCGGCGTCAAGCCCCACTCGGCGCGGATGGCCGGTGCGATGAAGCCGATCGAGGCCGTGTCGAAGCCGTCGATGGCGACGATCAGGAAGCATAGCCACAGGATCAGCTTTTGGTAGCGCGAAAAGGGATGCTGGTCAAGGAATTGCTGGACATCTGTCCCTGCATGGGTGCTCATTGTCTTGCCTCTATTATTATTCGTGGTGCCAGTGGTGCGATTGGGCTGCGCGATCTGTGCCGCGCTGGCCCGGGGGTTTTACTGCACGGCGACCTTGATCGGCGTCAAACCGGCGATGCGCGCTTCCATGGTCTGGCCGCTGGTGACGGCGCCCACGCCTTCGGGCGTGCCCGTCATGATGATGTCGCCCGGCTGCAGCTCGAACAGGGTCGACAGGTTGGCAATGACTTCATTGACGGACCAGATCAAATGCGTCAAGTCGCTGGTCTGCACGACTTTTCCATCGACTTCCAGCACGATGTCGCCCGTGGTGATTTCGCCTGAGACGCCTATCGGCGTCAGCGCACCGATGGGCGCCGAATAGTCAAACGCCTTGCCGATTTCCCACGGACGGCCCTGTTCGCGCATGCGCATCTGCAGGTCGCGCCGCGTCATGTCCAGGCCTACGCCGTAGCCGAAGATGTGCGACGCTGCGTCAGCCAGGGCGATATTGCTGCCGCCCTTGCCGATGGCGACCACCAGTTCAATCTCGTGGTGGTAATTCGACGTCTGCACCGGGTACGGCACCGTGGCCGTCGCGCCGGGGGCGACGGGAACGACGGATTTGTCGTCATTTGGCTTGCAAAAGAAGAATGGCGGTTCGCGGTCGGGGTCAAAACCCATTTCGCGCGCATGGGCGGCGTAGTTGCGGCCCACGCAGTAGATGCGACGCACGGGAAATTGCGCGTCCGTGCCCAGAACAGGCAGGCCGGCGATGGCTTGAGGTTCAAAAATGAAGTTGGTCATGGTGAAATCCTGTTTAAAATCAATCGGTTAAAAACTGCTCGCGCAGCACGCCCATGGCTTGCTGCACGGGGCGGTCGGAAAAACTGAATAGCACGACGTCTTCCTGCGGGCAGTCGAACGAGACGATGGCCCACGAAGGCACGACAAAGGTGTCGCGCGGCGCAAAGTCGAAACTTTGCTCGCCGATCTGCACACTGCCATGGCCCTCGACGACGCTGTAGACGGTGCCGTCGGTGCTGCGCGCGCGCTTGCCCTTGAAACCTTGCGGCAGCAGTTGCATGAAGGTGGCCATGGTGGGCATGGGCGCGCCGCCGGTCAGTGGATTCGTGTATTTGAGCTTGTAGCCGTGCCAGTCATCGATGGCATCCGTGCGCGACAACAGGTCGAGCGCCTCGCGCGAACGGGCATACGGGTAGTTGAAGATGGGCGAAGTGGCGCCCTGGTGCAGCGACTTCACGGGCGCCATGTTGTAGCCGTAGCGGGCGAAGCTCTGCCCCTCCGGACGCGTGACAGTCTGGCTGTCCTCAATGTCGTTTTCCGCAAAGCCGGAGTCGAAATAGCGCAGCATGGGAATGTCCAGGCCATCGAGCCAGACGACAGGCTCGCTAATGCCATCGACGCCCAGGTTGCCATGATCATGCCAGGTCCACGAGGGCGTGATGATGAAGTCACCAGGGTGCATGCTGGTGCGTTCACCGGCCACCGTCGTGTAGGCGCCCTGCCCGCTCACGACAAAGCGCAGCGCCGACTGGCTGTGGCGGTGCGACGGCGCCACTTCGCCGGGCAAGATCAGCTGCAGGCCCGCGTACAGCGATTGCGTGATCGAGGAACTGCCCGGCAGCGCCGGGTTTTCCAGCACCAGGACGCGGCGCACGGCTTCGTGGGCCGTAATGACTTCGCCGGCGCGCGCCAGGTGCGGCGCGATATCAGTGTAGCGCCACAGGGCGGCTGCATACGGCGCCGTTGGATGGGGCGGCACCAGGGTGTGCAAGGATTGCCACAGCGGCGACAGATGCATGCCGCTCAAGGCCTGGTACAGGGCCTCGCGTTCGGGATTTTGATGGGAAATCATGGCCTGCCTTTCAATCCGTGGTCAAACAGGTTTGCGCCGTCCAGCCGTACAGCCAGGCCAGCGCATCATAGAATTGCGCAGGCGTGCGGCCGCGCCATAAATCGTTGCGCACCAGGCGTTCGACGCCCTTGGCGTGATACAGGCGCCCCATCTCGCGGGCCGACAGCACGACCCGCGCCGTGCGGGCGATGCGCGAGCGCTGATACAACTGGAAGGCGGCAGTCATGTCGAAATCGCAGGCGCGCACGGCTTCGCCCAGGGTCACCGCGTCTTCCAGCGCCATGCAGGCGCCCTGCGCCAGGTATTGCAGCATCGGGTGGGCCGAATCGCCCAGCAAGGTCATGCGCGGCGTGCTCCAGTTGGCGACGGGGTCGCGGTCGGCCGTGCTCCAGCGCTTCCAGGACGTAGGCTTGTGCAGCAATTGGCGCGGCTGTTCGTGGATGCCGTCGAAGTACGACAGCACTTCTTCCTTGCTGCCGTCCTTGACGCTCCATTCTTCCTGTTCGCGGCTGTGGAAGGTCACCACCAGGTTGTATTGCTCGCCATTGCGCAGCGGGTAGTGCACCAGGTGGCAATTCGGCCCGGCCCAGACGACGGGCGCATTCCAGCGCAAGTCCGCCGGCATGTCGGCGGCCGGCACCACGGCGCGGTACACCACGTGGCCGGAAACGCGCACCTTGTCGCCCACGATGCGCTCGCGGATGACGGACTTGACGCCGTCGCAGCCGATCAGCACATCGGCGCGGAAGCTGCGCCCTGCCGCATCGAGCACGGTGACGCCGTCCGCATCTTCCGTGACTTCGGTCACATGCGAGGACGTGACAAAGGTGATCAACGGTGAGGTACGCACGCAATCGAGGATGGCGCCGTGGATGTCGGCGCGGTGAATGACGGCGTACGGGTTGCTGAAGCGTTCGCGGAAGGCGGCATCGACGACAAAGGTGCCCACTTCCGTCGCATCGACGGCGTCCATCATCACCAGGCGTTCCGTGAAGACGGCCTTGGCACGCGTGCGTTCGCCCACGCCCAGCGCGTCGAGCGCGGCGAAGGCATTCGGCGCCAGCTGGATGCCGGCGCCGATCTCACCCAGGGTCGCCGCCTGTTCCAGCACGGTAACGGCCATACCCAGGCGCGACAGGGACAAGGCGGCGGCCATGCCGCCGATGCCGCCGCCGACGATCAGCGCGGACGGTTTTTTGGTGCTTTCCATAATTCTCCTCCAATTGATCTGTGTGCTTGCGCTTTGCGCACTTTGTATTGCACTTGGTATGGCAACTAGTGTGCCGCCAGCTCAGTATTTGGTAAAGTGATGGAATATAATAACCGTCATCACGATTCTAAATAATGCTAGAAAGCCCTCCCCATGTCACGCTTCGATATCGAACTGCTGTTCATCTTTGACGAAATCTACAAGAGCCGCAACGTGACGCGCGCGGCGGAAAACCTGGGTTTGCCGCAATCGACGGTGAGCATCGGCCTAGGGAAATTGCGCACGCATTTCGGCGACCGCCTGTTTGCGCGCACCTCGAAAGGCATGGAACCGACGCCGCGCGCGCAAAACGCGGTGCAGGATGTGCGCGCCGCAATTGCCGCCTGGCAGCATGCGCTGGCCGACCAGCCCGTGTTCGACCCGGCCGCCAGCACGCGCGAATTTGCCATCTGCATGACGGACATCAGCGAAATCGTGCTGCTGCCCACCCTGCTCAACCATTTGCAGCAGATCGGGCCCGGCATCACGCTGGACGTGTCGAAGATCGCCACCGACACGCCGGAGCGTTTGGCCGGGGGCGAAGTGGACTTGGCGGTAGGCTTCATGCCGCACCTGGAATCGGGGTTTTACCAGCAGAAACTGTTCGACCAGCATTTTGTCTGCCTGGTGGCCAACAGCCATCCCCGCATCCACGAAACCATTACGGTAGAGCAATTCTTGCATGAAGGGCACATCGAAGTGAAAAGTTCGGGCACCGGCCATTCCATCGTGGAAAAGGTGCTGGCCGCCGCCGGCGTGCAGCGGCGCATCGTGCTGAAGCTGCCCAGCTTCCTGGGCGTGTCGCGCATCGTCGCCGAAACCGATTACATCGTCACGGTACCGCACCACTACGCGCTAAAAATGCAGGAGCACGAAGCGTTCCGCATCCTGCCACTGCCGGTGACGCTGCCCAGCTTTTCAGTCAAGCAGCACTGGCACGAACGCTACCACCAGGATGCGTCGAACCGCTGGCTGCGCCAGACCATGGCGCAGCTGTTTGGGACCGGCGACGGAGCGGCGTTGCCTGTTAAGTAACTTTCCCACATACTGTCGAACCTTGCCCCTTACATTGCCCTCGATCATGAGCATCAGCCTGCGTCCCGTCACCGCCGACAATTTTGACATCATCAGCGAATTGCCCTTGCTGGCGCAATAGCGCGAGTATTTGGCCAGCAACGACTATTCCATCGCGCAGGCGAGTTTCTATCCCGCCACCATGCACACGCGCGCCGTGTATTGTGATGAGGAAGTGATCGGCTTCCTGATGTTCGTCTCGCCCGACGACGAAGATCCGCCCGGCCATTACCAGATCTGGCGCTTCATGGTCGAGCACCGACGCCAGGGGCAAGGCCATGGAAGGGCCGCATTGGCCCTGGCGCTGACGGAAATGCGCACCCGGCCGGACGCGCGCAGCATCGAAATCTGCTACAAGCCCGGCAATGACAACGCGAAGCAGTTCTATGCCAGCATGGGTTTCGTGGAAAAAGGCATGGATGCCGCTGGCAACGACATGCTGGCCGTCATCGAACTGGCTTAATCTTGCGCCGGTAACTGGCTCGCCAATTTGGCCTCGTGCGCACCGAAGGCGTGAAGGTGAGCGAAGTAGCCACGGCGCAGACCCTGGTGGCCGCCGTGGGCGACAAGGTCACCAAGATCGACGTGGCGGAGTTGAGCAAGCTGGCCTGATCAGCAGCAGCACTGCCGCGCGGCGCACATGGATGCGCCCCTTCGGCCGGTCAGCCTGGCGGCGCCGGCACGAGTACTGGCGCCGGCTGCGGATTTGGCGTAGCAGAAGGCGCCTCCGGCACCGCCTTGCCATGCGTTTCCTGCCCGCCATCGCCTTCGGCCGGCATGGCCAACGGGGCCGGAGGCGCACCTTCCGGCAGCAAATCGCCCGGCTCTTCCACCGGTTCATCCTGCGGTTCTTCGACCGGTTCCACATGGCGCAGGGGCGGTGGGGCCTTGCCGCCGGGGAAGATGGCATCGCGTGCGATCTTTCCCGTGTCCAGCGCCGTCTTGAAGAAGTCGCCCACCACCAGCACGGCGTTGTGGCCGCCCTGGCCCCAGTAATTGCTGCGCATGGTGACGCGTGCGTCGTTGAAGCCGACCCAGGCACCGCCCACCAATTCCGGGTGCATCAGGATGAACCAGCCGTCCGCATTGTTTTGCGTGGTGCCGCTCTTGCCGGCCACGTCGGAGCGGATGCCGAAGCGGCTGCGGATGCCCGTGCCCGTGCCGCGGTCGATGACGCCGCGCAGCATATCGGTGAGTGTCGCCGCCGATGCGGCCTGCATCGCGCGCTTGGGCTTGTCTTCGCCGAAGCGGGCGATGGTCTTGCCTTCGCGGTCCGTGATGTGCGTGACGACAAATGGCACGCGCGCCTCGCCCTGCGCCGCGATGCTGGCGTAGGCGTTGACCATTTCCAGCAAGGTGACGGGGCTGGTGCCCAGCGCCAGCGATGGCACTTTTTCCAGCTTGCTGTCGCGGATGCCCAGCGCGCGCGCCAATTTGATGATCGGCGACAAGCCCACATCCTGCATCACCTGCGCCGTGATCGTGTTTTTCGAATACACGAGGCCGTCGCGCATGGTCATGTCGCGCCCCGTGGTGCCGCTCATGTCGGTCGGGCGCCATATCGTGCCATCGGCCGCCTTGATATCCATCACGGCGTCGCGGTACACGTGCTCGGGACTGAGGCCCTTTTCCAGCGCCGCGCCATACACGATGGGTTTAAAGGTGGAACCGGGCTGGCGCGCCGCCTGCGACACGTGGTCGAATTGCTCGCGCGCAAAGTCGCGGCTGCCCACCCAGGCCCGCACGGCGCCGGTGGCCGGGTCCATCGCGGTAAAGCCTGCTTCCAGGCGCGTCTTCGACTTGCGCAGGGCCGCCATGAAGGCGCGGTCGCCCTTCATTTGCGCCAGCGCATCGTCGGGCGTGCTGCCGGCGGCTGTGAGCTTGCGGTAGTCGCCCGATTCGCGCACGAACGCGTCCAGCAGGGCCGGATGCGATTTCCAGAAGTAATCAAACGCTACGCTGCCCGCCTGCATGCCCACATACATGCCCGTTGAAGTGGACGACGGCACGCCGGCGCGGCTCCATTCCACGTCGGCAATGGCTTGCAAGGCATTCGCCTGGCGCTCGACGGCGCGCTCGGCCGCCTGCTGCAAATCGTGATCGAGCGTGGTGTGCACCGCCAGGCCATCGCGTTCCAGGTTGTAATCGTTTTCATCGGCCCAGTCGATCAGCCATTTGCGCACATAGGCCGTGAAATGGCTGTCCGATTGCGCCCGCTCGCTCTGACGCTCGAAATGCAGGCGCAGCGGGCGCTTGATCAACTGCTTGTAGCGCGCCTCGTCGATGACGTCATGCTTGCGCATCTGGCCCAGCACCACATTGCGCCGCTGCAAGGAGCGTTCGGGATTGCCGACTGGATTGTAGTAATTCGTGCCCTTGAGCATGCCCACCAGGGTGGCGCTCTCGAGGATATCGAGGCGCGACGCGGGCTTGTCGAAATACGTGCGCGCCGCCATCTCGATACCGTAGGTGTTGTACAGGAAAGGCACCGTATTCAGGTACGCTTCGAGGATTTCCGTCTTGCTGTACGTTGCCTCGATCTTCAGCGCCGTGATGAGTTCCTTCAGCTTGCGGTTCAGGTTGCGCGAACGGCCAATTTCCTCGGGGAACATATTGCGCGCCAGCTGCTGCGTGATAGTGGAGCCACCCTGGGCATTGCCCTGCAGGCTGTGCAGCATGGCGCCTGCCGTGCGCGTGAAATCGATGCCGTGGTGTGCATAGAAACGGTGGTCTTCCGTGGCAATCAGCGCGCTGACCACGTTCGGCGAAATCTGCTTCAAGGTGACGCGTTCCTGCAAACCCTGGTCGAAACGCACCAGTTCCTTGCCGTCCGCGCTGACCATGGTGCTCGGCGCGGCCGCGCGCGCCTGGCGCAAGTCATGGATGCTGGGCGTCAATGGAATCAGCAGCAGCATGTAGGCACTCAGTAGCGCCAGCAAGGCCAGGAAGGACCACAGGCCCAGCACCAGCGCCCGCCGCACGGGCGGTAAAGTCATCAAGTGTGCATGGCCGCGCCGGTACAGCGCCACCATTTTTGCCCATGCCATACTCGCCACGCGGATCGCCTGCGTGCGCGCCTGTGCCAACGCCTGCCGTGCTTTTTCCTGAAACTGCTCCATGCCTGATGCCATGCCTGTAACCTTGTCTGATGCCGGATGATCCGTTTCTGCAAGTATATAGGGCGGGCAACAAAGCAGGCCGGATTTTACGCCAGGCAAGCATCGCGCCGCCATCAGAGGTGATCAGCGTTGCCGCGACGGCTGGCCGCGTCACTTCTGCACCGACTCCAGCAGTGCCGGCAATTCTTGCAGCATGGCGACGCGCGTGCTCGTGCCTGCCGATTGCTGGCCCTTCTGCTCGCCCTGCACCAGGCGCACGATTTGCAATGCTATTTTTTCGTCGTTGAACCGTCATCATCGGACGCCAGTTCGCGCCGCAGCCGTTCTTCCTCCAGCTCGTCCATACCCAGTTTTTCTTCGTCGATCAGCGCATGCTCGCGCCGTTCGCGCTGCAGTTCCTGCTCCAGGGTGCCATCGCTGGCGTCCCGCTCGATTTTCTTCGGCATGCTGTCCTCCTTCTGGGTGAATGACAAAAAGTGTAGGCGCTTCGCGCGATTGCTGCCGCACGCCAGCGCCGCCTAGCCGGCCTTGCGAAAGGTCAAATTGATGCGCTGCGCGCCCAGCCGTGCGTGTTCGCCCTCCTTCAAGGGCGCCACGCCGTGAAAACGCAGACGGTCCACGCCGCCCCACACCACCACGTCGCCATGCGACAGGGCAATGCGCGCCGCCTTGCCGGCGCGGGCCGCGCCGCCAAACAGGAACACGGCGGGCAAACCGAGCGAGACGGAGACGATGGGTGCATCGAAATCGCGCTCATCGCGGTCCTGGTGCAGCGCCATGCGCGCAGCGGGCACGTAGCGATTGACCAGGCAGGCGTCGGGCACGAAATCCGTATAGTCGGCCGCCAGCGCCGCCTCCTGCGCCAGGCGCAGGAACACGGACGGCATGGCTGGCCACGCCTGGCCGCTGGCAGGATCGCGGGATACATAACGGTAGCCGCGCCCGTCCGTGACCCAGCCCAGCGGGCCGCAATTACTCATGGCCACCGACATGCGCAAGCCGCCCGGCGTGGCCATATGGCGCAGCGGCGCCGCCTGCACGATGCCATCGAGCGCGGCCAGCAACTGATCGATCATGGGCAGCGCGAAACCGCGCAGCAGCATCGACGCGCGCGTCCCTGCCACCAGTGGCACGGGGCCGGACGGGGCCAGGTCATCATCGGCAAACAGGGACAGGTTCATGCCGCGTATTTTAGCCGCACGGCGCAAAAAGCGCGCGCGGGGCACCCTGGTGCGCTACAGTAGCGCTTCGACCCACTCTTGCCCACTTTACGATGGATCATTACGCCGATTTGCTGCAAACCCTGGCGCAGCAGGAAGAATCGCTGCAGTTCGACCGCTTCGACAACGATACCGCGCTGGCCGTGGGCCTGTGGATCGTCGAGGAAGTACGCCGGCGCGGCAAGGCCGTCACCGTCAATATCACGCGCAACGGTCAAGTGCTATTCCATCACGCCATGACGGGCGCCACGCTGGATCAGGCGGACTGGATACGCCGCAAGAACAACACGGTGCAGCGTTTCTGCCGCAGTTCTTACTATATGGGTATTTCCTACAAAAGCCGCGGCAGCACATTCGAAGACGTAAAATATCTCGATGACATCGAGTACGCAGGCCATGGCGGCGCCTTCCCCCTGCTGATACGCGGCGTGGGGCTGGTCGGCAGCGTGACTGTCTCGGGCCTGGCGCAGGCGGACGACCATGCGCTGGTGGTGGCCGCACTGCAGGCGCAGCTAGACGCGCCCTGAGAACATAAGCAATGCGATGGCAGGCGCGCGCAGGTTCATGGGCGCCCAGTCGCTGCCCCCTGGCATAACGCCGCGGGCACATACAATTGACTCCTAGCCACCGAAAGGACGCCACTTGAACTGGGATTATCCGCATGCCTACACCTTGAGCGTCACGCCGGAAGCGGGTGACATTGACGGTTTGCAGCACACGAACAACGCCGTGTATGTTCGCTGGTGCGAGCATATCGGCTGGCACCATTCGGCCACCCTGGGACTGGACCTGGACGATTACCGGCGCCTGGACCGCGCCATGGCGATCCGCCGCGGCGAATACGATTACCTGCTGCCGACGCGGGCCGGCGAGGCGCTGACCCTGGCCACCTGGCTGTGCGCCAGCGATGGCCGTTCCAGCATGGAGCGGCGCTTCCAGCTGGTGCGCGACAGCGACGGCGCCACAGTGGTGCGCGGGCGCTGGGAGTTGATCTGCATCGAATTGAGCAGCGGCCGTACGCGGCGCTTGCCGCCGGAGTTCCTGGCCGTATACGAACCGGCCATCGTCGCGGCAAACTAAGCTGGCAAGCGTGCCGGCTCGAGTGCGATCAGCACCAGCAGGATGGCCAGCGGCACTGCCAGCGCAGCAAATCCCGCGGCCAGATAGGCAAAGGCGGCCAGGATGGCGCCCACCGCAAAGCCCAGCAAGGGCCAGAAGAACTTGACGCAGCGTTCGCGCGTGGCGCCGTCAGCCGCGCCGCGCAGCACATCGACCGTGTCGATCACCACCTGCGTGACGTTGCCCGTCATCATCGAGGTGGGCGCCAGGTGCGCCAGCAGCAGCCGGCTGATGGCGCTGTGCGCGCCCATGGCCCCCGCGCCAAAAAGGCCCGCCGCCATGGCCAGCGCGCCCGGCTCTGGCCCCAGCGGTTCGGCCAGCATGCCGCACACCATGAAGCCGAGCAGCAGCGCCAATTCCAGCACCAGCGCCAGGCGCAACGCCGGGCCGCCGCGCCGTTCCACCGCCACGCTCAACAGGCGCGCCGCCGCCACGCCCAGGACAAAGGCGGGAAACGCCAGCAGTTTGAGGGCGATCGAGGCATGCGTGGCATTCGCCAGCGCGGCTCCAATCAACACGAAGTTGCCCGTCACATGGGCCGTGAACAGGCCAAACAGAGCCACAAAGCCCAGGGTGTCGACATAGCCGGCCAAAAAACCCAGGCTGATGCCTTGCATGCGGCTGCGCTGCGCCAGATTCATAACATCTCAACGACAATGAGCCGCCATCATACCGTGTCGCCGTTGCGGGCGGCAGCCGTTTTGCCCGCCGTTCAAGGAAGATGAATGGCTTTTCTTGTGCCCCCGCAGTGCACCATGCATTTAGCTCCTGCTTTGCGCGGCCATGCTTTAGAATCAGCGACTTTATCCCCGCAAATCAGGATCACACACTATGACGGCAGTCGGGACTACCGAGCCACAAGAGCTCAAGCGCGGCCTGAAGAGCCGCCACATCCAGCTCATCGCCCTGGGCGGCGCCATCGGCACCGGCCTGTTTCTGGGCATCGCGCAAACCATCAAGATGGCCGGCCCCTCGGTGCTGCTGGGCTACGCCATCGCCGGGGTCATCGCCTTCCTGATCATGCGCCAGCTGGGCGAGATGGTGGTCGACGAGCCTGTCGCAGGCTCCTTCAGCTATTTCGCCGATAAGTACTGCGGCCACCTGCCCGGCTTCTTGTCGGGCTGGAATTACTGGGTGCTGTATATACTGGTCAGCATGGCCGAACTGACGGCCGTCGGCATCTACGTGCAGTACTGGTGGCCGGGCGTGCCCACCTGGGTCTCGGCGCTGATCTTCTTTTGCGCCATCAACGCCATCAGTTTGTTGAATGTCAAAGCCTTCGGCGAAATGGAATTCTGGTTCGCCATCATCAAGGTCGTCGCCATTATCGGCATGATCGTCTTCGGCGCTTACCTGCTCGCCTCCGGCGACGCCGGTCCGCAGGCATCGGTGGCCAACCTGTGGCAGCACGGCGGCTTCTTCCCGAATGGCTGGCAAGGGCTGGTGATGGCCATGGCCGTCATCATGTTCTCGTTTGGCGGCCTGGAACTGATCGGCATCACGGCGGCCGAAGCGGACGATCCAGAAACCACGATTCCGCGCGCCACCAACCAGGCCATCTACCGCATCCTGATTTTCTATATCGGCGCGCTGGCCATTCTGCTGTCGCTGTACCCATGGCAAAACGTCGTCACCGGCGGCAGCCCCTTCGTGCTGATCTTCCATGCGCTCGATAGCAACCTGGTGGCCACGGCCCTGAACGTGGTGGTGCTGACGGCGGCCCTATCCGTGTATAACAGCGGCGTGTACTGCAACACGCGCATGCTGTTCGGCCTGGCCAAGCAAGGCAATGCGCCGCGCGCGCTGCTGCACCTGAATCGCCGCGGCGTGCCGCTGGCGGCGCTGGGCGTGTCGGCCCTGGCGACAGGCGCCTGCGTAGTGGTCAATTATTTCATGCCCGGTGAAGCGTTCGAAGTGCTGATGGGGCTGGTGGTGTCGGCGCTGATCATCAACTGGGCCATGATCAGCTGGATCCATTTGCGCTTCCGCGCGCAAAAGCAGCGCGAAGGCAAGACGACGCTGTTCCAGAGCCTGGGCTACCCGTTTACCAACTAC
Source organism: Janthinobacterium woesei (assembly GCF_051380875.1). NCBI lineage: Bacteria > Pseudomonadati > Pseudomonadota > Betaproteobacteria > Burkholderiales > Oxalobacteraceae > Janthinobacterium > Janthinobacterium woesei. The sequence continues at coordinate 1,568 of NZ_JBNYXW010000014.1, read as the reverse complement.
CTGTGCCTGGTGTTCCTGGCCGGCATCCTGGTGATCATGTACCTGACGCCTGGCTTGCGCATCTCCGTCTACCTGATCCCCGTGTGGCTCGCTGCGCTGGGCATCGGCTACTGGATCAAGCAGAACAAGGCAAAAGCGTAATACCGCCTTGCGCCGTATCCATCAGAAAGCCCGTCTTCGCAGGAAGGTGGGCTTTTTGTTTTTATGGGGCACTGAGCTTGCCTCGCATTTAAATATCGAAAAGAAAATTTTTCATCCAATTATCCGGCGTGGCATTATTCGTTAAACGCGTCTATAAGCAAGCGGGTCTTGACATGTAGCGGCAATAGAACACTCTTGATATGCAATTGTCAATTTAATCATTCATTTCATTCCATGCACCGCCAGGCGTATATGTTCACATAAGTCCACCAGCGCCAGGTACTCCACATGGCGCTTTATTTTCGCATTAAATCCACACGGCCGGCGCGCCATGCGACTGCCTGCAGTGCCGCAGGCGGTGCAGCATTGGCTGCAATCCCCTCATTTTCAGCCAAATCAAGCCGGCACATCATTTTATAAGCGAAAACCAGGGCTGGCAGAAAGCTTATTTACGTTGTTGCAACAAAATGAGTGGAATTTTTTTACGCTTCTGATAAAGTCAAGCGGCGACAAATTATTAACTTTTCTTCTTCGCTAGATAAAAAAGGGGTAGTTTATGTCTGAATGTTATATGGGCGAAATCCGGATGTTTTCGGGTAATTACGCGCCTCCTGGCTGGCTGATGTGTGACGGGCAAATGCTCAACATCGGCGATAATCAGGTTCTGTATGCATTAATCGGCACCACTTATGGCGGCAATGGCAGCACCACATTCGCCCTGCCGGACCTGCGCGGCCGCGTTCCCATCCACAATGCGCCTACCCACCCGGTGGGACAAATGGCCGGCACCGAGACCGTTACCGTGCTCCCCACGCAGCTGCCCGCACATAGTCACGCTGCCCAGGCGCAAACGGCAGTAGGTACGGCATCGAGTCCGGCCAGCGGCGTGTGGGCAAGCACGAAGGTGAATAACTACATCGGCGTCACCAGCGAACTGATGAATATGAGTCCGACCACCATTGCCCCGGTCGGTGGCACGCAGCCGCATGAAAACATGATGCCGTTCATGGCCATTTCTTTCATCATCGCGACCGCCGGGATGTTTCCCAGCCGGCCGTGATCTTGCCCTGAACAAATCAATATTTATTCATCCCAATAAATTCATTATCAGGAGAACGTGTAATGGAACCGTTTTTAGGTGAAATACGCCTGTTCAGCATTGGCTTTGCCCCAAGGGGATGGGCAGCATGCGAAGGGCAAATGATGCCGGTATCGACTAACACTGCATTATTTTCCCTGCTGGGCGTCCAGTTTGGCGGCAATGGCACCACTACTTTCGGCTTGCCCGACTTGCGCGGCAGGGTTCCCGTCAATCCACCCAAGTTAAGACATTTCAGCAATTTTTCTGACTCATGGCCTTGTGCGGTTTTCGGCCTGGAGTTCGTGGTTTTGAGAGATTTTCGCGATGGCGGTAGGTCCGGCCGGCA